>JBBRPU010000298.1:0-4647 GCA_038227545.1 Candidatus Acidiferrales bacterium | reverse complement strand
GCCACCATCAAAAACACCTGCAATTCGCCGAGATCCACGCAAAATCCTCAAATCGAGTATAAGGCAAGTTTATCAAAGGCAGAATAAAGATAAATTTGACTAGCGGTGGCCCCGGATGCGTTACTTGCACAGGGGTCTCTCCATGGACGTAGTGCGCATCTTCGATACCACCCTGCGTGACGGCGAACAGTCGCCCGGTTTTTCGATGAATACGCCCGAAAAGATTCGCATGGCCCATCAACTCGCGGCCTTGGGCGTGGACGTCATCGAAGCGGGATTCCCGATTTCCTCGCGCGGCGACCTCGAAGCCGTGCGCAAAGTGGCGCAGGAAATTCGCACCGTGCCCATAGCGGCGCTGGCGCGCGCGCGTAAAGATGATGTCGATGCCGCCATTGAAGCGCTCGAGCCCGCGGCCGCTCCCCGCCTGCATATTTTTCTCGCCACTTCCGATCTCCACCTGCAAGTAAAGCTGCACATGACCCGCGAGCAGGCCCTCGAAGCTATCGCCGCGATGGTCAAGCTCGGGCGCAACAGCGTCGGGGAAGTGGAATTCTCTGCGGAAGACGCGGGCCGCACCGACATAGATTATTTGTGCGAAGTTTGCCGCGTCGCCGTCAAAGCCGGCGCCACCATTTTGAATCTCCCCGACACCGTGGGCTACGCCGTCCCTGAAGAATATGGCGAAATGTTCCGGCGCATCCGCGCCTCCCTCGGCGATGCCGACGGCGTCACCCTAAGCGCCCATTGCCATGACGATCTGGGCATGGCCGTCGCCAATTCGCTGGCGGCGGTGCGCGCCGGCGTCCGTCAAATCGAGTGCACCATCAACGGTATCGGCGAGCGCGCCGGAAATGCCGCACTCGAAGAAATCGCCGTGGCCCTGGCGGTGCGCAAAGAAAGTTTTGGCGTCACCACCAATATCAATATGGTTCAACTGTTTCCCAGCAGCCGCATGCTCACGGAGATCACCGGCGCGCAGGTTGCCCCCAATAAAGCGGTAGTGGGAGCGAACGCCTTCGCTCACGAAGCCGGCATTCATCAGGATGGCATCATCAAAAATCCGCTCACTTACGAAATCATGTCCCCCGAATCGGTGGGTGTACCCTCTCGCCTGATGGTGCTGGGGAAACACTCCGGCCGAAACGCGTTGCGTCTGAGCCTGCGCGATTTAGGATATGAGCCGAGTGATGTGGAGCTGGCGGAGGTTTATCAGCGCGTGAACGCCTTGGCGGACAAATCGAAGAATGTGCGGCCGCGCGACCTGGTGGCCATTGCCCATGAAGTTTTGCGGCGCCGTCCCGCGGCCATGACCGCCGACGCGTCCACCGCGGTTTAAGGCGGCGATCGTGGCGCTGCGCCTCTTACCGCATGAGAAAGCTGCCGGGCCGGAGTTCTCCATGAAAAAAAATATTGTGCTGCTGCCGGGAGACGGCATCGGACCGGAAGTCACCCGCGCCGCGGCTACCGTTCTGCGTGAATGCGGCCAGGAATTTTCCCATCATTTCGAGATGCACGAATATCCCATCGGTGGCGCGGCCATTGACGCCACCGGTACGCCGCTGCCCAACGAAACTCTCGATGCCTGCCTCAAAGCCGATGCCGTTTTTCTAGGCGCGGTCGGCGGAGCGAAATGGGATGCGCTGCCCGTCGGTAAGCGTCCCGAGAGCGGTCTGCTCGACCTGCGCCGTGGCCTGGGCCTGTACGTCAATGTGCGCCCCATCAAAGTGTGGGAGCCGCTGCGCGGAATTTCCCCGCTGAAGCCGGAGCGTCTCGGCGAGTTGGATATTGAAATCGTGCGCGAACTCGCCGGCGGCATGTATTTCGGCGAGCGCGGCAACGCTACGGAAAAAGGCGCCGAGCGCGCCTGGGACACCGAGTCGTATTCCACGCCCGAAATCGAGCGCATCGCCACCTTCGCGTTCGCGCGCTCCGAAACCCGCTCACGCCGCCTCTGTTCGGTGGATAAAGCCAACGTCCTCGCCAGCTCGCAATTGTGGCGCCGCACCGTATCGGCTCTTAGCACCGTATATCCCTACGTCAAGCTCGAGCACATGTACGTGGACAACGCCGCCATGCAGCTCACGCTGCGGCCCACGCAATTCGACGTGCTGCTCAGCACCAACATGTTCGGCGATATTTTAAGCGATGCCGCCGCCGCCCTCGTAGGTTCCATCGGCCTCGTGCCTTCGGCCAGCTTCGGCTCCAGCGCGCCGTTGTTCGAGCCCATTCACGGCTCCGCGCCTTCGCTGGTAGGAACCGATTCCGCAAATCCCATCGGCGCGATCTTGAGCGCCACCATGATGCTGCGCGACGGCTTCGGACTATCGCTGGAAGCCGAATGGGTCGAGCAATCTCTACTTCGCGTGCTCGGCGCCGGCTATCGCACCGCCGACATCGCCGAATCAGGCAAGCGCGCCGTAGGCGGCTCCGTCTTCACCGAACTTCTCCGCGAAGAAATGCTCCGCACCCTCGAACACGCCGAACGCTACGGCTGGGGCGTGTAGTTAGCACCCCGAAACCCTCCTAGACTTTCAGGCAGAAGCCGCGTCAGCGATGTTGATGCTCTGGCGTCGCTTCGAAATGCCTCAACTTGAAAGTTTTGTACTTGAGTGGCCGCAGATTAGCCTCGCCTTCGCGCACATGGTAAGCGCGATCCACACCCACGCTGCGAAATGTTTGCCTGGTTTTCGAAGTCGGCCAGAACACTTCCACCGCTGCCACGCTCGCAGCCTTTCCCACCCCGATATGCTGCCGCAGCGGATTGCCTCCAAAACTCGAGCCGTAGCCCACCGTGCGGTAAATATGCCGCACCCCCGCTGAAGTATTCACCGTCACGTCCACCCGAGCGCCAAAACCAGCGCGGTTGGTTTTCACGCCTTCCAGCTCCAGCGTTATCCAGTGATTGCCGTGCCCGGGGTTTTGATAAAGCGCGCTCGGATAGTTGTCGCCGGCTTGCGCCCCACCCATTTTCTCGAAAACGTCTTCGTCTCCATCATTATCAATATCTCCGAACGCCACGCCATGACCTTTTTGCAGGTGCCCAAATCCTCCCGCAGTAGTCACGTCCTGAAAAGACTGCCCTTCGTTGTTGCGAAACATGCGGTTGGGCAGTATCGCTTCATACGGCACATCGCCCGTGCCGAGGTACACATCCAGCCAGCCATCGTTGTCCAGGTCTCCAAAATTTGCGCCCATCACCAGCAAAGCGCGGTCCAGCTTCATTTTTTTTGTCACGTCCGTGAACGTGCCGTCACGATTGTTGTGATACAGCCGCGGCACCTCCGCCTTGTACGGCAAACCCAATTGGAACGCTCCGATATCTCCCAGCGACTCCACGTAGAAACCGGCCACGAATAGATCGGGCCACCCGTCATTGTCGTAGTCGAAAAACCACGTGGCAAAACTCTGCAGCGGTTCAGCCACTCCGGCCTGCACGGTCACGTCCGTGAACTTCCAGCGTTCCGGCCGGGGATTCGCGGGATCTGCCGGTCCATCATTCCGAAACAAACGGTTGGCGGCGCCTTTCACCGACACATATAAATCCGGCCACCCGTCATTGTTGAAATCCCCCCAGGCCACCCCTTTCACATACCCCAAATCGGCCAATCCGTTCGCGCCACCGACTTCCGTGAAGGTCCCGTCACGATTGTTGTGAAAGAGCTGCGAAGGATGTTTTTCGGTCGTGTTGGCTTCATGGCCAACAAATAAATCCAGCCAGCCATCGTTGTCGTAATCCGCCCACGCCGCCGTTTGTGTCGGATGCAATGACATCAGCCCCGCGTCTTCGGTGACGTCATCGAAAGTTCCGTCACCATTATTCTTCAGCAAAGACATCGGATACTTCCCGTTTTGCCCCCACCAGCCCCCGCGCAATACTAATACGTCCGGATGCCCGTCGTTGTTGTAATCGGTGACCACAATATTCAGTCCACCCGTTTCGCCCCTTAAACCCGCCTGGTCTGTCCGGTCGGAAAACGTCCCGTCTCCATTGTTGTGAAATAATCGCAACTGATCGCGAGGTCCCGAGGACGAAACTATAATGTCCAGCAAACCGTCGCCATCGAAGTCTTCCAGGATCGCTCCGCCCGAGCGGCTGTTGATCCGCACCCCCGCATCGCTAGCCACATCGTGAAAGCGCCCGATATCGTATTCAGATTCCAGCAAGCCCCCCGGAATTTGCCACTTGGCCGGAACGGCCTCGGGATATTTCCCCAGCGTCATCGCCGCAATATTCAGCAGCCACCGCGACTTCAAATCCTCGGGATTTTTTTCCAGCGCCGCGGTAAGTTCGCGGAGCGCGACTTCTGCGCCTCGCTGCGCCACGTGCACGCCACCGCCCTCGATGGGATACAGGCACGAATCCTGCCCGTGATATTCCAGGCAGTTTTCCTGCTCGCCCAGCCGCAGGTAGGAAATGGCCAGGTCGTCTCTCACCAGCGTTTCAAACGCCGGCGTAAGTATTATTTTTTGCTCCGCACAGATGCTGCGGATTTTTTCCAGCTGCTCCACGGCTGCGGCGCTGTCGCCGGATTTAAGCAGGCTCTGTGACAACGCTTCGCGAATCTTCAGCTCCTCGCGCAAAGCGGGTGTCTTGCCCAACTGCTCGCGCCAGTAAGCCACGCGCTCCGCGTCCTTGTTTGGATCGCT
>JBBRPU010000297.1:0-4687 GCA_038227545.1 Candidatus Acidiferrales bacterium | reverse complement strand
CGTTTCACTTCCAGTTCGCCAAACAACAGCGAAGGACTGATGATGGTCGTCGGCGCTCCGCCGGTGCGGTTGCTGATCAGCGGATCATTTCCCGCGGCTATTAAATCACTGCGCATCGCGCGCACATCCAGTTCGTTGAAGACAGCACCGCGCACCAGCTCTTCATGCCCATCACTCACATACACGCGATACAACAATCGTGGCGCATTCCCGGGGCCCAGCGTGTCCACGCGATAGGCGTACGGCATTCCTTGATCTTTGACGATCTGCATGGCCTTCTGCCGCAACGCTTCGGGAGATTGCGCCTCGGACGATTTCACCAGCAACACGCCTAGCCCCGCCGCGGGAAAAACTCCTGGAGCTGCCCGGCCGTGGCCATTAGACTCCGGAAAATCCCGGATGGGCTGCCGTCCCAGGAGATAATTTTTCAGCGTCCCGTTATCAACCAACGTCACCGGCTGCGCCTTCACGCCTTCGCTGTCCACCTCGTAGCTGCCCACGGTGCTTTTGCCCTGAAATTCCTTCATCGCCGGGTCGTCAATTACGCTCAAGAAAGTTGGCAACACGCGCGTCTTGTAGCTGGAGGCAAAGGAACCTGTAGTGCGATTGGGCTTGCCCAACTGCGGCTTGCGCCCCAGAACGTTCTGCCCGATCAGCGAAGCCACGACGTCGTCTGCAGCGTCCGGCGCGAATAAGACTGGCCCGCGGTATTCTTCTTCCACGATAGGCGCATTTCGCAGCGCCACCACGGTGTCGAGCATTTTTCGCGCGTCCTTCAGCAGCGAGTCGCGACTCGGCAGTTCCTCAGACCTCGCGA
The DNA here is from genome assembly GCA_038227545.1 of Candidatus Acidiferrales bacterium. Classification (GTDB taxonomy): domain Bacteria; phylum Acidobacteriota; class Terriglobia; order Acidiferrales; family UBA7541; genus Acidiferrum. The sequence goes on along the minus strand of JBBRPU010000297.1, from coordinate 3,870 downwards.
CCATGTACGACGGATTACGCGTCACATGCATTCCATCGGTCGCCTGCGCCGCGCTATTCAATTGCAGACTGTAGGTGGTATGCCCATCGCGCGTCACGGTACCCTCGGAATTTACAAAATATTCATTCACGCCTGTGAAGCGCGCCGAAGCGGTCGAGGACTGCACGTCGGGATATTGCTTGTACAGGCCAGTGACATCTTCCAGCGTTTTCTTCCATTCTTTGGCGTCTACTTTCAACGCCGCCACCGGCTCAATGGCGATCAGCGTGGGAACTTTTGCGAAGTCGTCTACGGCCGTGGGGTCTGCGCTGAACTGCTTCAGCGCCGCCTGTTTCTCGGCCAGCGCCTGACCTGCGCCCTTATACGCTTCGTCGGTAGCCATCCAGATCTGGTGCCGCAAAGCGATGGGATCGTTATCGAGCGGCAGAATATTCGTTTCGCCGGTACCCTGCCCGAAATAGCTGTCCTGTTTGTAGTTGCCGATGCGCACCACCACCCGCAGGATTCGCACGTGTACGCGCTGGCTCAGCACCAGAGCTCCGTAAGCAGCCTCCGCGCTGAAATCATCCACGTCGTTGACGCGGTACTCGATGTAATACGGGGCCTGCACCTGGTCCATCTTTAATTGTGAAGAAGAGCGCGTCAGTTCCGTCAGCAGCGCTTCGAGCAGCGCATCACCCTTGGCCGCTGCCACCGCGGCATGCATCGCCGCGGCGTTCGCCGCCGCCGTATCCGGCGCGCTCGCACCCCTGGCCAACGCGCTGCCTGCAAAACCCGTGTGAGCACCAACCAAGATCGCGGCGAATATAAGTGCTGCAATTATTTTTTTCACGGCTTCGCTCCTGAAGTGGGAGTAGTCGCCGTTTGCGCTGCCACTGCCGCAGCGTCATTTTCAAATCCTGGTGGAGGCAGAATCGGGGGCCTTTCATGCGCGTGCGCTCGTTTCTGAACTTCCATTTCTGAAAAAATAATCGCTGGAGCAACCGCCGCCACCGGCACGCTTCCGCTTTCAGCGCCGCAAATTCCGTTGAACACGTGTTCCTGATCGCTGGTAGCCACAATGCGCGTCAGCGCCGCCAGCGGAGTGCCTACAATATCTACGCCGCGCACGAGCTCATCGGGACGCCCGTCCACATACACCTTGTAAACAATCACCGGCAGCACCTGAAAAGCCTGCGGCAACGAGCGTGTCGTCAGCGTAAAGCCGCCCTGGATATCGTCGAAGTACAACCCGTACTGCTTGCCCTGTTTTTTCGCTTCATCAATCAGGCGCTGGCGCATCTCACTTTCCGGCACCGTCTTACTCGACGTGATAATCAAATTCCCCTGCCGTCCCACCGGCATCAGTCCCGGCTGGTTCCTCCCATGCCCGTTCGAAACTCCGAAATCCTTAATGGGCATGCGCGACATCAGGAAATTTTTCAGCACGCCGTTTTGAATCACGTCCACGCGTTGCGCCGGTGTTCCCTCGTTATCGAAGTCATACGAGCCCGCCAGTTTCACGTCGCCGATCTGTTTCGTTGTGGGGTCGTCCGTCACGCTCAGAAATTTCGGCAGTACTTCCTGGCCCACCATTTTCGTGAAGGTCTGTCCTTCTTCCTCGTCACGCTGGCGGTGTCCTTCCAGACGGTGCCCCAGGACTTCGTGAAAAAAGACCGCCGCCGCCCGCCCGCTCAACAATGCCGGGCCGTCATAAGGCTCGGCCACAGGAGCGGCGCGCAAGGCCTTCAAATCCGCAGCCATCTTTTCCACTTTTGCCGAAAGCTCGTTCTCTGGCGGCAGTTCTTTGGCGCTCGGCGCCTGGAACGTTTCCACGCGCAACAGCTCCATGCCGTCAGCAGCGCGTGTTTGCGCTTCCATGATCAGCCGTGTCGATGCGCTGGGCGTAACCACCGCGCTGCCTTCGCTCGTCACCAGGCGCGAATTCGAATTCTGCACCTGCAGCATGACGCTGCCGAAATACACTTCAGGATATTTTCGGAATATTCCGGAGAGGCGCTTGACCTCGCCTTCCCACGTGGCTCGATCGAGCGTCAGCGGCACTTTCGCGTCACCGATATGCACCGCCGAAGCTTCTTTCGAAAAGTCCGGCGACTTATCCTCTTCTTCCGCGCGCACCGCCGTATTGGTTCGCACATTCATCAGCGAAGGCACCGCGCGCTTATACTCACGGTCGGTCAGCTCCCACAAGACCCGGCCGAGGGCGTCCTGATCGTCGGAAAGCGGCAGCGCCCCGGAAGTCATGCCACTGGCGCGGCTTTGTCCGTGGGTATTGTCGAGGGCTTGCGTGCCGACGCGCATGGTGACGTCCGCTTGTCGTCGCTTGGCGGCCGCGTCGGTCAGCAAACTTCCGTAGGCGCCCACCAGTATCACGTAATCCTGGTCGTACACCGTGTAGCTCAGGTAATAAGGCGCCTGGTCGGTTTTTCCGAGTTCCGTGCTCGCGCGCGAAAGCTCCGTCTGCATCACCTTCAGTACCGGGTCGGCCGCCATCTTCTTCGCGTCTATCGCCGATATGGCTGGCTTCGGTGCCGCGGCGTCTGCGCGATCATTTTCCGTCGCGGCCCAGCCCACCGGCGCCATCACTATTTGCGCGCACACCACTGCGCATGATGCCACGCGGCAAATCTCCGCCAGCCCTGTATTCCGTGCCGCGTGTTTCTTTTCCGCGCCAAAAATGGACATTAAGGATGAACTCCAGTTGATTTGATGATTCAGATTCTCAGTTCTGCAAAAACAGGTGGAGAAGGCGAGTATGCATCAGCAAAAAGTCGCGCGCAATTTAGCTGTGACCAAAGCGTTCTTTTTCCGCCAGCCGCGCGCCATTGGCAAAGTCGAGCGCAGTCACTTCACTGCGCCCTTCCTGTTTGACGGTCAGAACGCGCAAAACGGTTGCGTCGCCGCACGCGACTCGCAGTTCGCCGTCCTCGACCAAAATCGTCCCCGGTTCTTCAGGGGCCCGCTCCCTTTGAACCGGCGCACCCCAAATTTGGCACGTTTTTCCGCGAAAGGTGCTGAACGCGCCGGGCCAGGGCGTGAGTCCCCGCATGCGGTTGTAGATGTCCCGCACCCGCAGGGTCCAATCAATGCGCCCGTCCTCTTTTTTGAGCATCGGCGCGTAGGTAGCCAGCGCATCGTTCTGCTTTTTGGGAGTGACCTGCCCGTCGTCCAGCCCGCGTAGAGTCTCCATCATTAACGCCGCTCCGATTTCCGACATGCGCGCCGCGAGCACGGGCGCCGTTTCGGTAGGCTCAATATCCACATCTTCCTGTAGCAACATGTCTCCCGTGTCCATGCCAGCGTCTATCCGCATGGTGGTCAGGCCCGATTTCAATTCTCCATTCGCGATGGCCCAGTTAATGGGCGCGGCTCCGCGATATTTTGGCAGCAGGGAAGCGTGCAGGTTGATCCATCCGCATTTGGAAATGGGCAGCAGGCCAGCCGGAATAATTTGTCCGTAGGCAATAATCACGAAGCATTCGGGTTCGAACGTCTGTAGCAGCTCTTTCGCTTCCGGCGCGCGAATCTTTTCCGGCTGGCGCACAGCGATGCCCGCGTCGAGCGCCGCCTGCTTCAGGGGAGAAAACGAAATCTGTTGCCCACGCCCAGCCGGGCGGTCGGGTTGCGTAATCACCGCGACCACGGTGTGCGCGGGATCTGCGAGTATCGCCTTCAGAGACGGCACCGCGAACGCCGGTGTGCCGCAGAAAACTATCCGCATCGGCGTCCTTTCAACTGCCTGACCAACGCGCTGGTGAGGCTAGGTTCTGTCTGCTTTGACGCTACGACACCGACTTTGGTTCCCGGCGGGAATTCGGAGGGACTACGCGCAAAGGCTAAATACTCGATTCACCACTCGCCTTGTTTTCT
>JBBRPU010000296.1:0-4688 GCA_038227545.1 Candidatus Acidiferrales bacterium | reverse complement strand
GCCGTTGGTGTCCTGGATATGGCGGTTTGGGATGCCGTGGCCAAAATCGCGGGTGTGCCACTTCATCGTTTGCTGGCGGATCGCTATCGGCAGGGGCTTGTCGAGTCGAGTGTGTTCGTTTATGCCGCTGGAGGCTATTACTACCCGGACAAAGACCTCGACGCTCTGCAGCGCGAGATGCAGAGTTATCTCGATCTTGGCTACTCCGTCGTAAAAATAAAAATCGGTGGCGTAGAGTTGCCTGCGGATTTGCGGCGTATCGAAGCAGTGCTGAAGTTACTGAAAAGCCCGGACCAACTCGCGGTGGACGCCAATGGCCGCTTTGACCTGGAGACCGCAGTGGCTTACGCGCGGGCTTTGGCTCCTTACGGGCTGCGCTGGTTCGAGGAGGCGGGCGATCCGCTGGACTTCGACTTGCAGGCCAGGCTGTCGGAGATTTATTCGCCGCCGATGGCTACCGGCGAAAATCTTTTTTCCGTGCAGGACGCGCGAAATTTAATTCGTTACGCAGGCTTGCGGCCGGATCGCGACGTGCTGCAATTCGACTGCGCTCTCAGTTATGGCCTGGTGGAATATTTGCGAATTCTGCAAATGTTGCAGGAGCACGGCTGGTCGCCCGGGCGTTGCATTCCCCACGGCGGTCATCAGATGTCACTGAATATTGCGGCTGGCCTGGGGCTTGGCGGCAACGAATCTTATCCCGGCATTTTTCAGCCATTCGGTGGCTTCGCGGATGGCTTTCCCGTGAAGGATAGCTACGTAAAGCTGCCGGAAATTCCAGGTGTCGGATTCGAATCCAAAGCGGAATTGTATAGCGTGATGAAGGAACTCGCGGAAAACTAGCTAACGGTGTGGGCTTCCGCAAACCTCGATCCCAACGTTTTAAGGAACCACCATGGTATTAATTCGCTTGGGAACTTCTCCCGCTGGAATAATCGCTACGATCCGCCGTGTGGCCGTGTTTATGGCCGAGACCGAGCGGGCGCCGGAGTTCGACAGGTATAGGGTCTTGCTGTCAGGCGTGAACGTAATCCATTCCGGAACTGACCCTGTCGGCTTTTCCATTCCCACGGTGTGAACCAAGGGCAATTCGACATGCCCGATCAGTTGAAGGGCAGGCAGCGAATACTGGAAAATGGCATTCGCCGCAGTGCTGGCGATCCATAAAGATTTCCCGTCCGGTGCAACGCCGATTCCATGGGATGGAGTGCCGGTTCTTCCTTCGGCGACGCCGTAGCCTCCGGGTTGGTCGGGCAATTTAACGCGCTGAATCTCGGTGTGTTTTTCGAAACTTACCACCGCGAAGCCGTTGAATCCCGAAAGCTGGGCAAAAATGCGATTTGTCGAGCCATCCGCATTCACGTCGAACGTCATCGGCCGCACGCCACTTCCCAGATTCAAATCCCAGACTTTTTGATCCGCTTGCAAATCAACGACCGTAATGTTTTTTGCATCTATGGAGCCGGACACCGCATATTTGCCATCCGGAGTGACATATACGTTGTGTACGGGACCACTGACTGGAATGCTCTTGGTTCGCTCTAATGTAGCGGCATCAATGACGTCCAGCGCGCCTTGGATTTCGCGAATGCCAACGAGTACTCGCTCCCCGTCCTTTGTAATGGTGAGATTGTTGGGATGACCGCTAAGGGCGACTTTCTTCAGGATATGTCCACTGTCGCCGTCAACTACATCGAGCACGCTTTCCGATTCATTGCTGATGTAAACGCGCGAGCCGTCGGGACTGAATGCGACTCCATGCGGCAACTCGATGCCTTGAATGGTCTGCACCACTTTGTTGGTCGCGGGATCCACGACATCAACGGTGTTGCCGGCGCTGTTAGTGATATAGATGCGAACTTTTGGCGCGCGCGTCGCCTGGACGGAACTCTTAAGACTGCCTATCCACGCAGCTATCCGCAAAAAGTCCGGATCGTTCTGCGTGGCGAATTGCCGGCCGCCGGAGTGAAACGCCTCGCCTCCCGATTCGGGCGCGAGAGGATGCATCAGCAGCCTGCTGGATGTGGGATCTCCTGGAGCAACGTGTTGCAGGACATTTCTGAAATTTTTGCGCGACTCTTCGCCGGTCCATTCGGCATTTCCTGCAGACAACCTCTCCAGGTGAAAGGCGCGGTTGCCTTCCGAGTGGCAGCCGTAACAGCGCGCGTGCCCCGGGCGCTGCTTCAGAAAAATGGGTTCGACTTCGGATTTGTAGGAACGAAAACCATCGTCGTCAATTGGTTCCTCGAGGGAATTACTACGCTCAGCCGAGGCAGAATTGGAATTCCCGATCCAGCCGGCGATCATCTGCCATTCCGGATCCCTTGGAGACGACCAGAATTTGCCGCCCGTGTGCGTCGGGTCGCCGCCAGCTTCGGGCGCCAGCGGGTGTAGGAGCAGACGGCTCTGCATCGGTTGCCCGGGAGTGACCAGTTGAGAGACGGCTTCAAAGTTTTGGCGCGATTGCTCCTCGGTCCAGGCGGAGTCTCCCGCAGAAAATTGCTGCAGCCGCAGGCGCGTGTTCATCACTGCATGGCAATCCACGCAGCGCACGCCGCCCTCGCGCCTCTTGAGAAAAATTGGTTCCACCCGCGTGCGATATGTTGCGAAGTCCAGGGGAGCAGGCGCCGCGTTGTTGTTTTGTAGCTTATTCGGGGGCGCGGCGTTTTCAGCCGCCTCCGCGTTCGAAATGCGAGGCAGGCTTCCGTATAGAACTGCGCCACCGGACGCGAGAATCAGAGCAATCTGGAACGCGCGCATCGCAGCTTGTTTCATTCGTTCTCTGTGCCGCACGTAGAAATTCCTCGCTGAATTTCGCTCTTGGAGAAACGAGAGGATATGCCGAGCGCCAATCGTACTTCGATTAACCATAAATCTTGAATTAAGTTTTCTTTATCTAGCGCGGCGTGCGCGCCTGCCGGACTACACTGGAGGCCTCTACGGAGCTTCGTTTGAAGCCAGCTGCAAACAAAATCAAAGCGGTCGCCGCTACCGGGAACCTGAGCACTGGCTTCCGTGAAGAGAGTTTGATACGCGCGGTTGACGCTGGTGCCGACTTTGTCGGCTGTGACGCCGGAAGCACCGATTCAGGACCGTACTACCTGGGCTCTGGAAATCCTCGCGGCCCGCGCCAGGGCGTCAAACGTAATCTTGAGTTGATCCTGCGCGAAACGCTGCGGGCCGGCATCCCGGCGATCATCGGTACCGCTGGACACGCCGGCGGCCGCCCGCATTTGGATTGGACCGTTGAAATTGTTCGCGAACTGGCGCGCGAACACGCTTGGCACTTTAAGTTGGCGGCGATAGACAGTGAGATCGCACCCGCGGTTCTCGCCGACGCTTTCCGAAAAAACGAGATCAAGGCGCTCTCTCCCGCTCCGGTCTTCAATGAACAAGTCATCGGCCACGCCCAACGCTTTGTGGCCATGATGGGGATTGAGCCTCTGCAAGCGGCCCTTGCCGGAGGCGCGCAAGTGGTGATCGCGGGGCGTTGCAGCGACGTCGCGATTTACGCAGCTCTGCCGGCGTTGAGAGGCATTCCCAAACACGTCGCCTTTCATGCTGGAAAAATTCTGGAATGCGGCGCCGCCAGCGTGGCGCAGCGTTTGTATCCCGACTGCATGGCGGCTGAATTGGATTTGGAAGGCTTCACCGTCGAGCCGCCGAATCCTGAATTGCGATGCACGCCGCAGAGTGTCGCCGCTCACACGCTGTATGAAAATGCCGATCCTTACGTGTTGGTCGAGCCCGGTGGCTCATTGAATACGACTGCCGCGCGCTATCTCGCGGTCAGCGACCGCGCGGTGCGAGTGCAGGGCGGCCGATTTGTCCCCGCCGAGAAATATACTGTGCGGATTGAAGGGGCCAGCCTCGCTGGCTACCGCTCCATCGTGATCGCGGGAATCCGAGATCCGCTTATCCTCAGGCAGTTGGACAGTTTTCTTTTGGGCCTGCGTGCCACGGTGCAGCGCAAAATCGACGAAAATCTGGTTCCGCCAGCCGGTTCCTACACGCTTAACTTTCGGGTCTATGGACGCGACGGAACCATGGGCGCACTCGAATCTAATTCAGGTGTTGAAGGCCATGAGGTTGGACTGATCATTGATGTCGTAGCCGCATCGCAAACGCTAGCCTCGGATATTTTGCCGCTGGTGTGGCATTCGGGATTGCACCATCCCATTCCTGAATATCAGGGACTGGTGAGCAATTTCGCTTTTCCGTTTTCGCCACCCGGAATGGATGCCGGCGCGGTGTACCGCTTTTGCTGCAATCACGTGTGGGAATTGGATGATCCGTGCGCACCATTTCACACCGCATGGGAAGACTTGTAGGAATGCCATGACGATAGAACTGTGGCAGCTCACGAAACTAATTCGCAGCAAGAATGCCGGCCCTTTTGAGCTGACTTTCGACATCATGTTCAAGGATGTGGAAAGCTACGAAGCGGTTTTGAAAAGCCGCGTGCTTACGCCCGAGGCAGTTGGCCGCCTATACGATGTGCCGCAACACGAAGTGCGATTTTTTGAAATCAGAGAAATCCTGACCATCAAATTTTCTATTCCCAGAAAGATATTCTCCGGCGATCTGAACGATACCGATGTTTATGGCGGACAGTTCCATGGACCGCTGGTTCGCCTAGCGCTCGAAGTCGCATGAGATAAGTCGCTGCAATGTGCGACTTCGGTTTT
>JBBRPU010000295.1:0-4690 GCA_038227545.1 Candidatus Acidiferrales bacterium | reverse complement strand
TAACACCGCGGATACGCGTTGCGCAGGCTCACCTTCAGCACCGCCGGCGGACGCATCCGCAATAAATCGCGATAGCGCTGCGGAAAAAGTTTTTTGGCATGCTGATAATAGGTAAGCGTTTGTTCGAAAGTAGATCCGGCCACCCGATACTTCACGCCTTGTGCGATGTTCCGCAGATTCAGCCGCTTGCTCGCGGGATCAGGGGGTCCCAGCAATCGCTGCAGCCTCCGCCGCATGTCCTGCGTGCGAATCAACAGCGGCTCGGCATTTTCGTCCTTCAGTTCAATTAAACAAACGGCAGCGCCGGATGGCAGAGCCGAAAAAAAGTCCTGATCGTTCGCGGCATCAAATGCGAGGCAAGAATCCAGTTCCAACACGCGCTCAGAATACTACGACTCCAGCCGCAATCCCCGTCAGCTCTCTCGCGAGCGCCGTGTTCTTCCCCACATCGCGAGAACCACCATCTCAACAAGCAGCACATTTCAGTTAGTCGGCGGGTGCCCCACCCTAGCTTTGTAGGGTGGGTCTTGGGTGCCAAGTCTTGACCACTCTCTTGGAGAGATTGCCGTCCGCTCAAGGGCAGCCTTAAGGTTTTCTTCCAGCCCTAACCCCCACCCTTCAATACCCACGACGCAATCACCAACCTCTGAATCTCACTGGTCCCCTCATAAATTTCCGTGATCCGCGCGTCCCGGTAATTCCGCTCCACCGGATATTCCCGGCTATAACCATTCCCGCCATGTATCTGAATCGCTTTGTGCGTCACCCGCGTAGCCATTTCGCTCGCAAACAATTTCGCCACCGCCGCTTCCATGCTGAAGCGCCCCCCACTGTCCTGCTTCCACGCCGCTTTGCGAATCAGCAGTCGAGCCGCGTCAATTTCCGTGGCCATATCCGCCAGCATGAATTGAATAGCCTGAAATTGAGAAATCGGATGCCCGAACGCCATACGCTCCTGCGAATATTTCAGCGCCGCTTCAAACGCCCCTTGCGCGATTCCGGTAGCCTGCGAAGCAATCCCAATCCGTCCGCCATCCAGCGTGGACAGCGCCACTTTGTAGCCCTCGCCTTCATTACCGATACGATTCGCAGCCGGCACTTCGCAATCCGAAAACACCAGCTCGCTGCACGCCGTCGCGCTGATGCCCAGTTTCTTTTCTTCCTTGCCCACGCGAAATCCCGGTGTGCCTTTTTCCACCACCAGCGCGGTAATGCCTTTCTCACCTTTGGCGGGATCGGTGTTCACATACACGATCGCCGCATCCGCGGCGCCGCCGTTGGTGATCCACGCCTTGGTCCCGTTTACGACGTAGGTCTCGCCCTTACGAACCGCCTTCGTCTGCAAAGCGGCGGCGTTGGAGCCAGCTTGCGGTTCCGTCAGTGCGTAGCAACCAATCTTCTCTCCCCTCGCAAAAGGCAGCAGAAATTTCTGCTTCTGTTCCGCCGTCCCGAAGCGATGCAGTGGATTGCAATACAGCGAATTCTGCACCGACAAAATAACGCCCGTGGAAGCGCAGCACCGCGAAATCTCCTCAATCACAATGGTGTACGCAACGTGATCGAATCCCGCGCCGCCTTCTTCCGCCGGTAACGCAATGCCCGTCAGCCCCAGCTCCGCCGCTTTCCTGAAAATCTCCCGCGGAAAATGCCCCGTTTCATCCAGTTCCTTAGCGAATGGTCGCACTTCCGCCTCCGCAAATTCGCGGACGCTTTTTTGCAGCAACTGCTGCTCTTCGGTCAGTTGCAGATCCACTTGCTACGCTCCGTCTACCAAACGGCTCATTTCGCCGCCAGCGCTTTCTTCATGCGCTCGTATGTCACACTCAAATCTTCGGGATGCACCCGCGTCTCGCCCGTCACCGTCATAAAGTTGGTGTCGCCAAACCATCGCGGCAGCGCGTGCAGATGTAGATGCCCAGCCACTCCCGCGCCCGCCGCTTTCCCCAGGTTCATGCCCACATTCATGCCATCCGGCTTGTAGTTCGCGCCAAACGCCTGCTCCACCTGCGAAGCCAGTTGCATCATTTCCGCCAGCGCCTCCGCTTCGCACATTCCTAATTCTGGCACGTGCGCGTACGGCACGATCATCACGTGTCCCGACGTATACGGATAACGATTCAGAATCACAAAAACTTTCTTGCCGCGGTGCACAATCAGTGTCGCCGCATCATCATTGCGCGCCAGCGCTTCACAAAAAATACACTCTGCCGATTTCTCGTTAGCGTGCGCGATGTATTCATACCGCCACGGCGACCACAAATAATCCATCAAGCATCCTTAAACAAGCGGGTACCCCACGCTCGCTTTGTAAGGTGGGTCTTGGCGTTGACTTCTTCTGCATACGCCCGACACACAAAGCATAACGCACAACCGCAGTCGCCTGCGGCTGTCAACCATCCACATTTAATATCGTGAAAAAAGTAAAAAGGAAAAAATCAGGAATGCGACGCGTCGCCTGGACCTTGACTTGCCGCTGCCGGAGCACTCGCCGCTTCCGTCACGTCGCCTTCGGAGTTATTCACAAAATCCTTCAGCTCTTTGCTCGGCTTGAAAAACGGAATCTTCTTCGGCGGAACATCCACCTTGGCTCCCGTCTTGGGATTTCGCCCGATGCGCCCGCGCCGCTCCCGCGTGCGAAAACTTCCAAATCCGCGAATCTCGATCTTGTCGCCTTTTTGCAGCGCTTCGATGATGCTTTCGAAAATAGTCTCCACAATCGTCTCGGACTCCTTTCGCGGAAGTTCCGAGATACGCAGCACCTCTTCTATCAGGTCTGCCTTCGTCAAAGTAGGATGCTTGGTCATAATCCTTGTGCCTTTTCGTCCGCGAACAACCGTCGCCGAACCCTGACCGCTTTGCTACCACTCAAATCGGTGTTTCAAAAAGGGTTAGAAGGGCGAACCGCCCCCTCAGGACACCTTTCCTATCATTAAAATGGTCTCCGCGTAAATGAAATTGTCCAAGTGGACCAGATGGAATCGCTTCTAATATTGCCAGAGCCCGATCAGTCGCCAAAAAATTGCCGCCCGCCGCCCTAGCGCCCCAGCTTCGACTTCAACGCATCGCCGATCGTCGCGGTAGACGACGACTTCGCAGTGGACGTGGACCGGTACTGGTCAATCTCCCGCCGCTCCTGCTGCTTCACCGCCGCGCGGTAGCTCAACCCGATGCGTCGCGTCTCCGGGCTGATCTTCACGATTTTGAAATCGTATTCCTTGCCCGGCTCAAGCGGCCCCGCGCTCTTCAGCGGGCCCGAGCTCATGCGATGCATCGGCGCCGGACCTTCATCGCGCCGCCGCTTGTGCTCTTCGATCTCCGTGTTGTGGCACAGCGCTTCGATATTTTCGCCCAGCTCCACGAACGCTCCAAACGTGGCGATGCGCGAAACCTTGCCCTTCACCAGCTGACCGACCTTGTGCTGCTTGAACCAGTCGCCCCAGATATCGTTCACCTGCTTGATACCCAGCGACACCCGCCGGTTTTCCGGATCAATTTTCAAAACTTTGGCGGTAACTTCGTCGCCCTTCTTGAAAACCTCGTGCGGATTCTTGATGCGCTCCGTCCAGCTCACATCGCTTACGTGAACCAGCCCGTCGAAACCATCTTCGATTTCCACGAACGCGCCAAACTCCGCGATATTACGAATCTTCCCAGTCACAATCGTGTTCACCGGATATTTCTCCGCCACCAGCATCCACGGATCCGGTTGCGCCTGCTTGATACCCAGCGAAACGCGGCGATCGCTCGGCTTGATATCGAGCACCACTACATCCACTTCGTCGTTCACCTTTACCAGCTTCGATGGATGCGTCGGCTTCTTGTTCCAGCTCATCTCCGAAACGTGCACGAGCCCTTCAATCCCTTGCTCCAGCTCGACGAACACGCCGTAGTCCACCACGCCTACGACCTTGCCCTTAACTTTTCCGCCCGCCGGATATTTCTCCGAAGCATTCACCCACGGATCCGGGATCAGCTGCTTCAGGCCCAGCGAAATCCGCTGCTTCTCTTTGTCAAACTTCAAAATAACAACGTCCAGTTCCTGGTCCGGCTTAAGCATGTCCGAGGGATGCTTCACGCGTCCCCAGCTCAAATCCGTCAGGTGCAACAGGCCGTCAATTCCGCCCAGATCCACGAACGCGCCGTACTCCGTCACGTTCTTCACGAAGCCGTGAACCTTGTCGCCTTCATGCAGCGATGCCATCAGCTCCGCGCGCTTCGCCAGTTGTCCTTCTTCCAGGATCGCGCGGCGGCTCACCACAATGTTTCCACGGCGCCGGTTCAGTTTGGTGATGCGCACTTCCATTTCCTGGCCCATCAGATCGTCCAGGTTCGCCACCGGCCGCAAATCGTATTGCGACCCCGGCAAAAACGCGCGCACGCCGATATCCACCACCAGGCCGCCCTTGATGCGGTCCACCACCTTGCCCTTGACGGTTTCTTTCGCCTTGAACGCCGCTTCCAGCTTTTCCCACGTGCGCCGCCGCAAAACTTTCTGGTAGGAAAGAATTTCGTAGCCGTCTTTGCGCTCGCCGGTGCGCTGCACTTCGATCTTGGAATTCGGTTCCGGGCGAGGAATCTCCGTCTCAGAGAATTCCGCCGCGGGAATCAGCCCCTCGGTTTTTTGCCCGGTGTCCACAACCACGCCGTGCTCGGTGTACGCCACCACCGTCACTTCAATAATTTCACTCTG
>JBBRPU010000294.1:0-4724 GCA_038227545.1 Candidatus Acidiferrales bacterium | reverse complement strand
GCCCCAGGGGCAATGATAATCTGCTTCATCCTCGGGGAAATTCCCCATGCACCCGGCTGCGATGTTGTACTGGTCATGGATGTGATTGAACATCTCGAAGACTACTTTGTTTTTCTAAGAACAATAAAGGATACGGGCCGCTACAAGATTTTTCATATCCCTCTCGATCTTTCATTGCTGGGCTTGGTGCGTGGAGTTCCCGAAGCAGCCCGGAACAGCGTGGGTCATCTGCACTACTTCAATAAGACCATCGCGCTGCGCGTTTTGCAGGATTGCGGATATCGCGTAGTGGACCACTTTTATACTTGCGGCGCGATCGAACTTCCCCCGCGTTCATGGCGGGTCGCCCTGGCAAAGTATCCCCGGAAGGCAGCGTTTTCGATGAATCAGGATATTGCCGCTGCCCTCTTCGGCGGCTTCTCCCTGCTGGTGCTGGCCGAATAGCAGCGCCTTGCCGGCCATGAGCGCCTAACGCGGTCGCGAACCGGCGGGAAAACGCCATTATAATTGCTGGTGTATTAAAGATAGTCAGCGTCCGCGTAGTGCAACTCTCGCATGATCGCCAAAACCATCTCCCATTACCGAGTGCTCAGCCAACTGGGGCAGGGTGGCATGGGTGTTGTTTATGAAGCCGAGGACACTCGCCTGGGCCGCCGCGTCGCCCTTAAGTTCCTGCCTTCGCATCTGGAAAAAGATTCCCAGTCGCTGCAGCGGTTTCAACGCGAAGCCCGCGCCGCATCCGCCCTGAACCATCCCAATATCTGCACCATTTATGAAATTGGAAAGTTCGGTGACCAGAGCTTCATCGCCATGGAATACCTGGACGGCGTAACGCTCAAGCACGAAATTTCGGGCCATCCGCTGAACATGGAGCGCCTGCTGCCGGTAGCCATTGAGATTGCCGAGGCCCTCGAAGCCGCGCACGGCCAGGGCATCGTGCATCGCGACATCAAGCCCGCCAACATTTTTGTCACCAAGCGCGGGCACGCAAAAGTTCTCGACTTCGGCCTGGCAAAAATAAATATGCCGTTGAGTTCCACCACCACGATGGGCACTGCGGCCGGGACCACCACTTCTGCCGCCAATGAACAGACGCTGGCAATGGATCCGCAACATCTCACCAGTCCTGGCACCGCCATCGGCACGGTCGCCTACATGTCCCCGGAGCAGGTGCGCGGCAAGGAGCTCGATGCCCGCACCGATCTGTTTTCTTTTGGCGTGGTTCTGTATGAAATGTCCACCGGCGCGTTGCCATTTCGCGGCGACACTTCCGGCGTCATCTTCGACGGAATTTTAAATCGCGCGCCCGCACCGCCAGTGCGGCTCAATCCAGACCTGCCGCCGAAGCTCGAAGAGCTGATCAACAAAGCGCTCGAGAAAGAACCGAATTTACGCTGCCAGAGCGCCTCGGAAATGCGCGCGGATCTCGAGCGGCTCAAGCGCGACTCGAGTTCCGGCCGCGTCCCAGCGTACCCTTCGAGTGCTGTGTCGGCAGTGATGCCTGACGCCGCATCTGCCGCCCAGCCCACTTCCACCGCACAAGCGACTCGTAGCTTGCGTAAATTTCTCATCCCCGCAGTAGTTCTCCTGCTGCTGGCATTCGCGGTTCTCGCCTTCCTGTTCCGCGGTACCTTATTTCATTCTGGAATGGCCGCGACGGCCTTCGAAAATCCTTCTATATCCAGCCTGACATCTTCTGGAGATTTGAGCCGCGCTTGTATTTCCCCCGACGGGCGTTACCTGGCTTACGTTTCCAACCAACGTGGGCAATTCAGCCTCTGGGTGCGGCAAATTGCGGCCGCCAGCGCGGTGCAGATTGTGCCCCCTAGCTCCAGCCTAATTTTCGATGCGGTTTTTAGCCCGGACGGAAACTACCTCGATTACTCGATCGCGCCCATCGCGGAAACCGGGGCAAAAGTTTACCAAGTTCCGGTTCTTGGTGGTGCGGCTCGGCGCATCCTGGATTCCGTACAAGGTTCTCTCAGCTTCTCGCCGGACGGACGGCAGATCGCTTACTCCACTCGCAGTGTGGACACCAACGAAGTGGACGTCATGATCGCCAATGCCGACGGCGGCGCTCCGCGAAAACTGGCCACGCGAAAGACCGGCACGCAATATGGTTTCTTTAACACCGCGCGCTGGTCACCGGATAGCAAGCGAATCGTCGGGATAGTCACCGACGGAATTGATCCGAACGGACAGGGAGGCGCCCTGGAAGAGGTGGACGTGACCACTGGAAAAATAAGCCCAGTGCCGGGGCGGCGCTGGCGGGACATTCAGGATTTTGCATGGCTACCCGATGGGAGCGGTTTCGTTCTTGCCGCACTGGAAAAAACTGGCGCGCCCACGCAATTGTGGATCGTCAGTTATCCCGGCGGTGTAGTACGGCGGATTTCGCACGATTTGAGCAACTATTTATCTGTCTCACCATCGGCTGACGGGCACACCATTGCTGCCGTACAACTGAACCAGAGCGCTGAAATATGGACAGGTCCGGCAGGTGCACCGGACGATATCCGGCAAATCACTTCTGGAAGATTGGATGGCATTGGGGGTTTAACGTTCACACCGGAAGGCCGCGTCGTATACGGCGCGAATCATGCCGAAAATTGGGATCTCTTCATGGCGGACGCTGACGGCGGCAATAATCGGCAAATTACCTTTGGCGCTCGCTACCATGGCACCCCCACGATTTGTGACGGAGGGCGGAGCGTGGTCTACAGCAGCAACAGTGCTCGCGGAGATCATTTGTGGAAGCTGGACTTGCAGAGCGGCGAGGACACTAATTTATCGAATGGGGCCGGCGAATCCGTTCCACAGTGCTCCGCCGCAGGCGACCAGATTTTTTATTGGGGACAAGTAGCCGGGGGTGTATCGCACATTTTTAAAATGCCCAGTTCCGGCGGAACCCCGGTGCAGGTTTCAGACCACATCGCAGTCAGTCCTGCGCTCTTGTCGCCCGACAGCAGCCACCTGGCGTTCGCGAATCCCCACAAAGATGGAACGGTGCTGCTGGCAATAATATCCGCAGCGTCTGGTGCGGTTGAATCGGAGAAGCATGTTCCGCCGACGCTGGATCTGAGTAGCACCGTCCCTTTCGGTTGGCTGGCTGATAACCGCTCCATGGCTATCGTAGACAACCGCACCGGAACGGCTAACTTATGGTCCGCAGTAGTGCTGGGCACCGGGCCGGAAAAGCAACTGACGCACTTCACCTCCGGGCGACTTTATAATTTTTGCTATTCGCCCGACGGGAAGACGATAGCTATGTCGCGAGGCTCTCGGCAGAGCGACGTCGTACTCTTTACCACCGCTAAGTGAAGGCCGGGAGTTAGAGCGAGGCTGCGGATTTTTTTTCGCGGGCGCTCGCCTTTGTTGGCTTCGCCGCGCCGGGCTTGGGTCGCAGCGCCGCGAGGAACTGCTCTACCGGCAAGGTGTTAAGTACATCGGACTTCTCCAGCCATCCCCGTCGCGCGGTTGCGACGCCATAGCGGATGAACGGCAAATGCAGCGTGTTGTGCGAGTCCGTGGAGATAACCACTTTCACGCCGCGCTGCTTGCACATCCGCAGGTACACGTCTTTCAAATCCAGGCGATCGGGATACGAATTGCACTCCATGGCCACGCCGTGTTTCGCGCAGGCCGCCAGGATCTTTTCCATATCGTAATCCAGCTCGTCGCGACGCAAAATCATGCGCCCGGTAGGATGGGCGATGATCTGTGTGTATGGATTTTCGATGGCCGCCAGCATGCGCTCCGTCATGGCCGCGCGCTCCAGGTTGAAAAAGGAGTGAATGGAGCAGACCACTACTTCCATCTGCGCCAGAAATTCGTCGGCGTAGTCCAGCTTGCCGTCCTTCAAAATATCCACTTCGGAGCTGGCCAGCACCCGGATACCAAGGTTTTTCTTGTTGATGTCGCGCAACATTTTTAAGTGCGGCACCAGTCGTGTCTCGTCGAGCCCGTTGGTGATGCTCAGTGATTTAGAATGGTCGGTGATGGCGATGTACTCGTGACCCAGTTGGCGCGCGGCCTCCGCCATGGCTTCCACGGTGTTTTTTCCGTCGCTCGCGGTGGAGTGCATCTGCAGATCGCCTTTGATGTCGCGCAACTCCACCAGCTTGGGCAGGCGATGTTCCGCGGAGGCTTCAATCTCGCCGCAGTTTTCGCGCAGTTCCGGCGCGATGAAATCCAGCTTCAGCTTGGCGTAAATTTCTTCTTCGGTGCGTCCGGCGACGCGCCTGCCGGATTTCAGCGTGGTCATCGCGTATTCGTTCAATGTGTAGCCCATATCAATGGCCCGGCCGCGCAGCTTCACGTTGTGTTCTTTCGAGCCGGTAAAATAAATCAGCGCCGCGCCGTAGTTATCCTTCTCAAGCAGCCGCACATCCACTTGCATGCCGCTGTCCAGCGTGAAGCTCACCTTATTTCCGCCCTTGGCCAGCACCTGATCAATGCGCGGATATTTCAAAATGTGCTCGGAGATCACGTCTATCCTGTCCTGCGAGGTGTGCCCGTCGGCAAGGATCAACAGAAAATCCAGATCTCCTATCGTCTCCTTGTGCCGTCTGAGAGAGCCCGCCGAAGTGACCGACTCGATGCCCGCGCGCAGGCTTTGGATGTAGGCAATGATTTCTACCGCTATGGGCTCCACTTTGTCACCGCGAAATCTTCCCGTTACCCGTCGGTGGACTTCCACGGCTTTCAAAATATTCTGTTCGGTC
>JBBRPU010000293.1:0-4731 GCA_038227545.1 Candidatus Acidiferrales bacterium | reverse complement strand
CCGCCATCGCGAGCTCGCCGCCACCGCCGAACATGCCGGCAACGTCCTCGATATTCAAACCCGCGGTGAATACGCCTACGCCGCGAATGGCCCAGGCGGGCTGCGCGTTTACGACATCGCCAACATTGACAACAAAGGTTTTTCCGAGCGCGTAGTCACTTCGCCGGTATCGCCCATCGGCCAGCGCTTTTACCTGCCAACG
The DNA here is from genome assembly GCA_038227545.1 of Candidatus Acidiferrales bacterium. Classification (GTDB taxonomy): domain Bacteria; phylum Acidobacteriota; class Terriglobia; order Acidiferrales; family UBA7541; genus Acidiferrum. The sequence continues at coordinate 4,529 of JBBRPU010000293.1, read as the reverse complement.
AAAAATGCGCAAGCGGTCGCTTCGCCTTCCACACTGGCGATCGACCCGTTGCGCCAGCGCCTCCCGGAAAACGAAGAGCAACCCATCCATCTCCTGTATGGCTTCCTCTACGTAGCCGACAAAGAAGAAGGCCTGGTCATCGTCGGCAATCCCGACCTTAAATCGAAAAGCCCGGGCGTCGGTACGCTGCTCGACGGCAATCCCGCCAACAATTTTCTGAAGCGCGCCGCCGCGTTCAATCCGGGTGGAATACTGTCCGGCGCGCGCCGCATCACCATCGCCGGAACATTTGCGTACATCCTCACTGAAAAAAATCTCGTGGTCGTGGATTTGAATAATCCGTTAGCGCCGCGTGTCACCGCGACAATAGGAGCCCCCATTCTCGATGCGCCCGCAGGCATCGCTGTGCAGTTCCGCTACGCTTTCATCGTGGATCACCAGGGCCTCAAAGTTTTGGACGTTACCGATCTCGCCCAACCGAAGCCCGTCGCGAACGCCTTGGTCCCGCTCACCGACGCGCGCAACATTTATGTCGCCCGCACCTACGCGTACGTCTCCGCCGGAAAACAAGGCTTGGCCATTATTGATGTCGAAAAACCCGACGCCCCAAAACTCGATCAGCTCTTCAGCGCCAATGGCCAGCTCAACGACGTAAACGACGTAAAGATCGGCATGGTCGCGGCGAGCGCATTCGCTTTCGTCGCCGACGGCAAAAATGGCTTGCGCGTCCTCGAAATTGTTTCCCCGTGGGACGACCCTGCACACTTCTCCGGCTTCAGCCCCCGCCCTACGTCGAAACTGATCGCCACCGCCCGCACCCGCAGCCCGGCATTGTCGGTTTCGAAAGGCATAGATCGTGACCGCGCCGTGGACGAATCCGGCAACCAGCTTGCCGTTTTCGGCCGCCGTGGCGCTCGCCCCCTGAATCAAGCCGAAACTCGCGGCTTATACGTCCATGGGCGGACCGGCGAGCCCTACACCGTTAACAATGCGCCGGTGGAGCACCTCCAGTCTCACGCTGAGACGAATGCACTCAATCGCTGAATGATGCGCCTGAGGGACGCCGCAGCGCTCCGGAAGTAGCGTAAGTCAGAGAGGCCAGGAACGCCCCTATCCCTACTGAATTTTTGCTTTACTTTCGCCCTCCCGTATCTCGGAGACGCGACTGGTCTTGCATCCTTTTGATCCAATATCCCCACTCATCTCCCTTGCTTTGTGCCATTTAGGCATTAGCCGCATCTAACGTATTATTCACGGTGCGTTCACTCTTTTTACGCATAGCACCTATCAGAATTATTCGTGACGGCACCTCACAAAAGAACGTTATTCTCTAAGTGCAACCCCCCAGCTCAGTTCAAGCGGGTGGCGATTAGGCCCATTTAGCCCAGTTAGCCCAGTCAGAAGGAGTACTAGAACATGCAAAAACAATATCTTTTAGCCAGCGATTTCGACCAAACCCTCAGTTTCAACGACTCAGGTGTCGTCCTCAGCGAACTTATCGGCTTCCGCGGCTTCCACGACAAGGTAGTAGGCCTGTCTCAAATGAACCTCGTCCAGCAGGGCGCCGAACTCAGCTACTTGATCCTTCACGACCCCGAATTCCGCCACGTCCGCCGCGAACACCTCATCGAAACCGGCAAGCGCATTCGCCTGAAGCATAACGTCGCCCTCTTTGCCCGCACCCTCGAGAGCCTCGCCGACGGCTACAGTTTCAACTTCAACGTAATTTCCGCGGCCCCCGAAGAGATCATCCAGTCCGCGCTCGAAGGCATCGTGCCCGCCGACCGCATCTTCGGCACGCGCTTCCGCTACAAAGAAGCCACCGGAGAGGTGGACTCCATCATTCGCGCCACCGCCGGCTGGGGCAAAATCACCGTGCTCGAAGAAATTCGCGCCTCCCTCGGCATCAGCCACGACAACATCATCTACATGGGCGACGGCAGCTCCGATCTTCCCGTCATGATGCACGTCAATCAACACGACGGACTGACCATCGCCGTCTCCGAAGCCAAGTTCATCACCCGCGTCGCGCGCCGCACCGTACTCAGCGACAACGCCATGAGCGTGCTCGTTCCGGTGCTCGAGGAAGTTCTGCGTTGGGATTCCGTCAAGATCCGCCGGTTCTTCGCAGCCAACGGCCTGATGCTTCGCGAATGGGACAAAACCCGCACCGACATGCTCACCCTGCAGGAAAACAGCGACCCCATAGTGGCCGCCACTTCCATCGCCCACTAAGAACGCTTCGCCCAAATATTAGAAGTCTGCCAAAAGGTGATGGGCCGGGACCCCTCCCAGCCCATTTTCGTCCAAAATATTTTGTCACCCATTTGTAACTCCGTTTTGGCGTAGAATTCCCGCAGTAAAATCTTGCCTCGGTGCATCCAATACCCTGCGTAAGATAGCGGCGCGAAAAATATGCCCGACACAGGAGCTGTAGTGAGCGAGCCTAATCTCGACCAACTAGCGATCAATACCATCCGCACCCTTTCCATGGACGCCGTGCAAGCCGCCAACTCCGGCCATCCCGGCACGCCCATGGCGCTCGCGCCGGTGGCCTACACGCTGTGGCAGAAATTTCTACGCTACGATCCCAACGACCCCATCTGGGCCAATCGCGATCGCTTCGTTCTCTCCAACGGCCACGCCTCCATGTTGCTGTATTCCCTGCTGCATCTCGCTCAGGTGAAAGCCGTCAACTCCGACTACCAGATGCCCGGCGCGATGGCCTTGACTCTCGACGACCTCAAAAAATTCCGCCAGATTGACAGCAAAACTCCCGGCCACCCGGAATACCGCATGACCAGCGGCGTGGAAACCACCACGGGCCCCTTGGGACAAGGCGTGGCCACCAGCGTGGGCATGGCCATGGCCCGCTGGTGGCTGGCCAGTTATTTCAACAAACCGCGTTTCGAATTATTCAATTACGACGTCTACGTCATCTGCGGCGACGGCGACATGATGGAAGGCATTTCCGGTGAAGCCGCTTCACTTGCCGGCCATCACAAACTTTCCAACCTCTGCTGGATCTACGACAACAACCACATCACCATCGAAGGCAACACAAACCTCGCCTTCAGCGAAGACGTGGGCACGCGCTTCAAGGGCTACGGCTGGAACGTGGAGCACGTCACCGACGCCAACGACACGGAAGCCTTTGCAAAGTCTCTGAGTGTTTTTAAACAAGCTACTGACAAGCCTACCCTCATCATCGTAGACAGCCACATCGGCTGGGGCTCGCCCAACCGCCAGGACACCAAGGAAGCTCACGGCGAAGCCCTGGGAGCCGAAGAAGTCGCGCTCACCAAAAAATTTTACGGATGGCCCGACGAAAAATTCCTCGTCCCCGACGGCGTCTACGACACCTTCAAAAACGGCATCGGCAAACGCGGCGGCGAACTCCGCGACGCCTGGATGCAACAGTTCGAGGCCTACAAGAAAGAATTTCCGCTGTTGGCTGAAGATCTGCACAAAATGTTGTTCCGCCAGTTGCCCGATGGCTGGGACAAAGACCTGCCGACCTTTCCGCCAGACGCCAAGGGCATCGCCAGCCGCGATTCCTCCGCAAAAGTCATCAACATCATGGCCAAAAACGTTCCCTGGTTTATGGGTGGAGCCGCTGACCTCTACCCCTCCACCAAGACACGCTTGACCTTCGACGGTGCCGGCGAATTTGAAGCCGCCAGCCGCGGCGGCCGCAACATGCACTTTGGCATCCGTGAGCACGCCATGGCCGCCATCGCCAACGGTTTATCGCTTTGCAAAATTCGCCCGTTCGCTTCCACGTTTTTTATTTTTACCGACTATTGCAAGCCCGCCATCCGCCTCAGCGCCATCATGGAAGTGCCGGTCATCTACATTTTCACCCACGACTCCATCGGCGTCGGCGAAGATGGCCCCACGCACCAGCCCATCGAGCAACTGATCACCCTGCGCGCTGTCCCGGGACTGATGGTCCTGCGCCCCGCGGACGCCAACGAAGTCGTGGAATGTTGGCGTGTCCTGATGCAATCGAAAAAAGAACCCGCCGTGCTCGTGCTCACGCGCCAGGCCTTGCCCACCATTGACCGCACCAAATATGCCGCGGCCAGTGGCGTCGCCAAGGGCGCGTACATTCTCGCCGACGCACCCGGCGGTAAGCCCGACGCCATTCTCATGGCCACCGGCAGCGAAGTTTCTCTATGCTTGTCGGCGCATGAAACTCTCACCGCGCAGGGCCTGAAAGTTCGCGTGGTCAGCATGCCTTCCTGGGATATTTTCGAACATCAGTCACGCGAATATCGCGACAGCGTGCTGCCTCCGGAAGTCACCGCGCGCGTCTCCGTGGAACAAGCTTCCATTCTCGGCTGGGATCGCTACGTCGGCTTCAAGGGGAAAGTTATCGGCATGCACACCTTTGGCGCGTCCGCGCCCCTCAAGGAATTGCAGAAAAAATTCGGCTTCCAACCCGAAGCGGTAGTCGCGGCCGTAAAAGAAGTCCTCGGAAAGTGAGCGGCGATGAAAATTGTCATCGGTTCTGACCACGCGGGCTT
>JBBRPU010000292.1:0-4762 GCA_038227545.1 Candidatus Acidiferrales bacterium | reverse complement strand
ATGTCGCCAATCACGTGCTGCGCCTGCTCGCACTTGATACGATTCCCGACCAGCGTGCCCGCCAGTACCGGATCCTCCCCCAGATATTCAAACGTGCGCCCGTTGCGCGGCTCGCGCGTAATATTCGTACCGCCGCCCAGCGTCATGTTGTAGCCCTGCGCGCGCAGTTCACTTCCGATCAGCGCGCCATAGGCGCACGATGCCTGCGGATCCCACGAAGCCGCCGAAGCCAAATTCGATGGCAGCGCCGTCGAATATCTGCCATTGTCGGCGCTCATGCGCACGCCATATGCTGCGTCGCTCATCTGAATAAATGGAATGCCCAGTCGGGCAACTCCCAGCACAAATCCCGCCCCGCCATTTCCCAGGTACGCATTCGCCCGCGGCTTGCCCCACCCCGGCATGCCCTCGCCGTGTACCAGATCAATTTTCTCCTCCAGCGTCAATTCTTTCAGCACCATTTCCGCGCGTTCATCCGCGGAAAGTTTTGTATTCATCCACGGATGACTACTCGCCGTGTCTTTCTGCTCCTGGGCCCTCAAAACACGCGCACTCAACAGGGTTGCAGTCACTAAAAACGCAAGGCAGACATTACGAAAAAGGTTGCTCAAGGATTGCTCTCCTAAGTTGTGACGGGGTAAGTCTTCCTGGCCGGGTGCCGGCTTTCTGGCTGTCAAACAGTACGCTATTTGCCGCAATCTCCCAAGCGCAACATTAGAAAACTCTCATTTCGAAATGTCTCATTTTGTACAGGCCGTCTCTGCGTCCAATGCCATACTGGTCCTCGCTGGGAAGCATTCTGTCTGCTTCAGCTGCAATCACCAATTGCTTTTATCCCGGCTAACCTCTCAGTAGCTGCCAAAGAGTTTTAACCCCCTTCCCTGGACGTAATACCTACGTCGCACGTGTTACCGCATTGCGCGGTCAGGGGCCCTATGACGTCTCTCGAAAAATCCCACATCCTGCTCGTAGGCTGCAATCCGGCAGACACGCGCCTTATCTCCGAAGCATTTACGGTCTCTGGCAAAGGCGGCTTCATCGTTCATGGCGTCAACAAATTCTCCGACGCCCTCCGTTACATCCAGCAGAGTTCCACTCAGGCCATCATCTTTGACATGGATTGCTCGCGGCCCCCCCGCCTCTCCGATTTCGAACCCCTGCTCGCCGCCGCTCGCCGCATTCCCATCCTCGTTCTATGCAGTGCTGCCACCGAGGCCCTCGCCAGGGAAGCGGTCGAACGTGGTGCCAAAGATTACATTGTGAAAACCCACCTGCAGGAGTTCCGGCTCCGCCGCGCCGTGAGCGCCCTGATCGAACGGCAAATCGCCGAAGAGTCGGCCTATCTACAACAGCAATGCGCCGAGGCCACACTATCCTGCACCGGCGACGGCGTGTTGATCTGTGATAATGCCGGACTCGTCACCCATCTCAACGCCTCGGCGGAATTAATGGTCGGGTGGTCGCTTGAAGAAGCGCGCGGCCACTCCTCGACAGAAGTATTTACGATTGTAGACAGAGTTACCCGGCAGCCCGCCAGCGATCCTCTCGGCACCAGGCCCGCAGGCGAGCCGCATGGGCCGCCAACCTTCAACGGGACAATGCTCCGCCGTGACGGCTCGGAAACTGCTGTAAGCAACTGCTCTGCGCCGACACGCGACCGCGATGGCCACATAACCGGCGCAGTCGTGGTTTTTCATGACACCGGCACGGTCAGCTTGAAATCACCCAAGCTGTTGCATCTGGCGCAGCACGATACCCTGACCGACCTCCCCAATCGCTTGCTCCTCAACGACCGCATCACCCAGGCCATTTCTTTCGCCGGTCGTTATCATAAACAACTCGCGGTGATGTTTGTGGACCTGGACTACTTCAAAAAAATAAACGACACCTGGGGCCACGCCGTTGGCGACAAGTTGTTGCAATCGGTTTCCAGTCGCATCCTCGCCTGCGTTCGCCGCTCCGACACCGTCAGCCGCCATGGCGGTGACGAATTCATAGTTTTGCTTTCGCAAGTCGAACACGCCGAAGACGCCGTGTTCATCGCCAGAAAAATTCTCAGCTCCCTGGCCGCCCCCTACTCCATCGAGCAAAAACACTTATACATCAACGCCAGCATTGGAGTGAGCACCTACCCCGGCGACGGCCAGGACGCCGAAACGCTGATTCAACGCGCCGACACCGCCATGTACGATGCCAAAAAACTCGGCCGCAACAACTGCCAATTCTTTAAAGCCGATATGCAGGCCCGCGTTCAGGACTGGCAAAGTCTCGAAGGAAATCTACGCAACGCCTTGGATCACGGCGAATTCACCCTGCACTATCAGCCCAAGGTGGACTTGAAAACTACCGAGGTTAGCGGCGTGGAAGCCCTGCTTCGGTGGAAGTATCCAGAGCGCGGAGTCATCCAGCCCATGCAGTTCATACCGGTGGCCGAAGAGTCCGGACTGATCGTGCCTATCGGACAATGGGTTCTGCAGGAAGCCTGCCGCCAGGCCCGCGCATGGATAGATGCCGGACTGCCACCTGTGCGTATGGCCATCAACGTCTCCGCTGTGGAATTCATGAGCCGGGATTTTCTCGCTGGCGTTCGCGCGGCGCTATCCGCCACCGGAGTATCGCCCCAGAATCTGGAACTGGAGTTGACCGAAACAGTATTAATGCAGGATGCCGACGGTGCCATGGCCACTCTCAAGGCCCTCAAATCCATTGGCGTCCAACTCGCGGTGGACGATTTTGGCACCGGCTACTCCAGCTTCACCTACTTGCGAAAATTTCCGCTGGACTCGCTCAAAGTAGACCGCAGCTTCATCAGTGAAATCTCTCCCGAATCCGGCAACGCTGCTATTTTGCATGCCATGATCAACATCGGCAAAAGTCTGGGCCATCGCGTCGTCGCCGAGGGCGTGGAAACCCAGAGCCAGCTCGATTTTCTCCAGCAAAGCGGTTGCACGGAAGGTCAGGGATACTTCTTCTGCCACCCGATAATCGCCGAAAAATTTGCGGAATTCCTCGAATTGGGAGTGCGCGAGTCGGTTGTTCATTAACACGGGCCGCTACTCCATCTACGCCATCCGGAGCATTTCCCGGGCCTCAAAGCATCCTCGAAATGCTTTGCCCGCATCGAAAATATGATCGGCCCGCTTGACCGCCGCGTCGGGGTGCAAATCAGGACTCACCACCAGAGTTTACGAGTCGGTGACGAAACGCTCTGTGCTAGCCTTTGAAAATTGGGGCGTGGCGGCGGGTTTTTACGCGATTTGATCCTCAGACCGTCCTTCTTTCGTTCGGCCTGCTGCTCCGATGAAACGTAACATGCCCAAACCCATTCACCAACTCCAGTTCGTCTTTAAGTCGCCATCAATAACATTTCGCAGCACCGGAGAAACCAGAATGTCAGCCAAGCGCGCCGGTATCCGCACCACCAGCTTCTCAAATCTATGTGCCACAGTTTTTCTGGCGGCCGCACTCTTTGCCGCCGGCGGCGTTTCTCCCGCCGCCGCGCAAACGCCGGACGCCAGCGCCTCGCCGTCGCCCGATCGCGTCACTCCCGCGCGCATCACCCAAGCGCGCATCACACAAGCTATCGACGAAAAACAACTCCTCCCCCTGAAAGGCAACGTCCATCCCCTCGCGCGCGCCAGATTCGATCAGGGCGCCGTTGCCGACGCGCAGCCCGTGGATCGCATGTTGCTCCTTCTCCAACGCAGCCCCGAACAGGAGTCCGCGCTCCGTCAATTGCTGGAAGATCAGTTGACCCTCAACTCGCCAAAACGTCACGCCTGGCTGACCCCCGAACAATTTGGCGCCAGCTTTGGTCCCGCTGACGCCGACATTCAGGCCACCACTGCCTGGCTCACGTCGAAGGGTTTTCACAGCATCAAAGTCGGCCCCGGCCGCACCACCATCGAATTCTCCGGAAACGCTGGCCAGGTCCGCGAAGCTTTTCACACCCAGCTCCACCACTACGTCGTTAACGGCGCGCAACGTTTCGCGAATGCCACCGATCCCCACATTCCCGCGGCCCTCGCTCCCGTAGTCGCTGGCGTCGTTTCCCTTCATAACTTCCCCAGGGTCGCGCACTCTCACACCATTGGAAAATTTCAACGCGCCAAAGACGGCGGCGCCATCCAGCCGTTATTCTCTTTCGCGGGATGCGGTACCGCCACCGCCGGTCAGTGTAACGGCCTGGGCCCGGCCGACCTGGCCAAAATTTATAACGTCCCTCCCAGCCTCCACGGCAGCGGACAGACCATCGCCGTCGTCGGCCAGAGCAACATCAACATCGCTGATGTGCAGGAATATCGCGCCATGTTCGGCCTTCCCGTCAACGATCCCGTCATCATTTTGAACGGTCCCGATCCCGGCATCCAGCCCGACGAAGCCGAAGCCGATCTCGACGTGCAGGTTTCCGGCGGTGTAGCGCCTGCAGCCACCATAAAATTTGTCGTCTCCCAGACGCCCAACACGGGCGCCAGCGCGGGCGTGGATTTGTCCGCCCTCTACATCATTGATAACAACCTCGCCGGCGTGATGAGCGAAAGCTACGGCGCCTGCGAGCCCGCCCTGGGCACTACCGGCAACGCTTTCTATAACGCCCTCTGGGAACAGGCTTCCGCGCAAGGCATCACCGTGCTCGTCTCTACCGGAGACAATGGCTCCGCCGGTTGCGATGATCCCAATTCCGTGGACTTCGCCTCCAACGGTGTGGCCGTCAGTGGATTCGCCTCCACGCCTTTCAACGTCGCCGTCGGCGGCACCGATT
>JBBRPU010000291.1:0-4771 GCA_038227545.1 Candidatus Acidiferrales bacterium | reverse complement strand
TTTTCCATCTGGTCAGTTCTGAAATTGGAGTAAAAGATAAACAACCGCGCGGATTTGTCGCCGCGATCATCGGGCTGGCCTTCGTGGCGGTTTACATTGGTTTGCGCGCAGAACTACACGCAACCGCCGTCGCGCAACTGCGAGATCGCAACTACGCCGGGGAGTCTCCCAGAAGAGTTGCGGCATTTTCAGAATTCACTTCGCTGGTGAGCTGGAACGGGCTCGCTGAAACGGAAAGTGCGCTTCACGAAGTGACCGTGCGCATAAATTCCCCACGCGGAGCGGCTTTAGATTTGGGCGTCAATTTATTCAAGCCGGAGCCGAGCGCTCTGTTGCAAGCGGCGCAGGGCACGCAATCGGCGAAACGATTCTTGAGCGTAGCGCGATTTCCGCGAGCCATCGTGCAAAGCACGGATTCTGGAACGCAAATTCAAATTCGTGATCTGAGCTACGCGGCAGGGGGAGAAAAGAGCCGAGAGCCAATGGTCGTCGTGGATTTCGATCCGGCTGGCAAGACTATTTCTGAGAGCATCTCATGGGCCGGACGCGACGCGTCCCGTTGAGTCTGCTCTCAACGAGCGGTGCTATTTCGCAGACGAATCTTCATACGGGTGCTTGGTGCGCAAGATCAATTGCGACAATCCGTAACTCACCGCAATGAGCACGACGGCGGCGAGCGCCACGTTTAGTTTATGCCGGCCTAGAAACGGCAAAGCGTCATTGCCGTAGCGCACCGCGAGATAGCCCACACCGAAATACCGGAACAACCGCGCCACCGCGATGGCCGACGCGAAGCTCGCCAACGGCATTTCGAATACTCCCGCGGCAAATACAAAAAATTTGAAGGGCGTCGGCGGAGGCAGCAGCGCGGCGGTCAGCATGCCGCCGAATCCGTTGCGCTCCACCCAATGGCGCACCGCGCCGCCATGCCTGCCGGCCTTGCTGTGAAAAAAAGCTTCGCCGCCTTTTCGCGCGATGAAATACAGCAGGATGCAGCCGAGAGTGGAGCCGGTAGCCGCCATCAGCGCATACAGTGGCATGCGCGAGGGTTGCTGCATGCTCAACTGAATCAGCAGGAGATCGTTGATTATCGGGAAGCTCAGCACCGAAGAATCCAGAAAAGAAATCATGAAGAGTCCGGGAGCGCCCAGACCACCCGCAACACCGATCACTTTGTGCTTCCAGGTATTGAGGCTGATTACCAAACCGAGTACCTCGCGTACGCCACGTTAACACTCTTGTCAGAAATCAAAGACCTGGGGCGGGCTGATGGAGGAAAGCGCTGGTCCTTATTGGAGCACCGTTTCGATGGCTTGAGAAATCACATCGTAAACGTAATGCAGCTCTGCGCGAGTGATGACATACGGCGGCAGCACATACACAACATTGCCCAGCGGGCGCAGCAGCACACCGCGCTCAATGAAATATTTGTAGAGTTTGCTGCGCATGCTGGAGAGATAACCCGCATCGTCAGTGCGCAGCTCGATGGCGCCAACCGTGCCGACTTGGCGCACGTCGCCGACCTGCGGCATGTTGCGGAATTGCGCCAACCGCTCCGTGTGTACCGCGGCAATCATCGCGATGCGTTCGAACACCGGTTCGTCGTCGAAAATTTTCAGGCTGGCATTGGCCGCCGCGCACGCCAGCGCGCTGCCGGTGTACGAGTGGCCGTGATAAAAAGTGTGCAAGCGATTTTCGCTGCGAAACGGCGCTTCTACCTTGTCGCTGCAAACCGTAGCGCCCATCGGAAGAAATCCCCCGGTGATGCCTTTGGACAGGCACATCAGGTCCGGCACAATACCCGCTACTTCACACGCGAACATTTTTCCGGTGCGGCCAAATCCAGTGAGCACCTCGTCCGCAATCAGCAAAACATCGTACTGCGTGCACAGCGCGCGAATTTTCTGCAGAAATTCCACGGGATGCACGATCATGCCGGATGCGCCCTGCAACAGCGGCTCCACGATGACGGCGGCGATGCTCTCGTGATTTTGCTCCAGCAAAGTTGCCAGTTGGTTTACGCACTCGATGTGGCAAACGTCACGGGTAAGTCCCACTGGGCAGCGGTAGCAATACGCGGAATGCACGCGGTGAACTTTGTAACGCATGGACTGAAACGGCTTGTTGAAGGGCGATTCGTCGCTGATGGACATAGCACCGGCGGTATCGCCGTGATAGCCATGCTCCAGCGCGACGATTTCAGATTTCTGCGCGCGGCCCTGATTGCTGAAATGTTGCACAGCGATCTTCAAAGCAACTTCCACTGCCGTCGAGCCGTCATCCGAAAAAAATAAATTGGTCAATTCCGGCGGCAATCTTTTTCGCAGCCGCACAGCCAGTTCCTCGGCGGCGTCATGAGTGAAGCCCGCCATCAGCACGTGCTCCAGCTTGTGCGCCTGCGCGGCGATGGCATCCGCGATGCGCGGATTGGCGTGCCCGTGCAGATTTACCCACCACGAAGAAATGGCGTCCAGGATGCGCCGCCCATCTTTGGTGTAGAGATAGACGCCCTCGGCACGCACTGCCTGCAAGGGAGGCGCGTCGAGCGCTGAATTAGTGAAGGGATGCCAGATGCGCAGCGGCGAACTCATTTTATTTATTGCGAAAATGCCGCGCGGTCGAAATGATTCATGAACACCTGCATCAGCGAAGTGCGATGCAGATTGGGCAGCCGGGGAATTTCTCCGATAACGCGCACGTGCCCGAAGCGCTCGATGGTCTCGCGATTTTCGCGATTCTGGTCGCCTATCAAAACTACTCCGTGAACTGGAAGCTCTGCGGCGTGCAGCGCCGCAAGTGTCAGCAGCGTGTGATTAATGGTGCCCACGCCGCTGCGCGCCGCCAGGATTACCGGCAATTTAAATTTCGCCATCATATCCAGCATGAACTGTTTTGAATTAATAGGAACCAGCACGCCGCCTGCGCCTTCCACAATCAGCCAGTCGTTGATCAGGCTGGTCGGCAAGTTGATACGACCGAGGTCGATTTCCACGCCCGCCCAGCGCGCCGCGAGGTCTGGAGAAACCGGTGGCACAAATTTGTAGACTTCATCCAGCGTGCGATCAGTGCCAATGCCCGCGAGGCGCATCACCGTGACACGATCTGAGCCTTCGAGCGTGCCCGTCTGGATGGGCTTCCAATAAACGGCGTCGAGCGCCGCGCACAACAACGCCGAAAGCGTGGTCTTGCCCACACCCGTATCCGTGCCGGTGATAAAAAAATGATGCCTCATGCGTTTCCCGCCATCGCCAGATGTGCGGGTTGCGATAGCTGTGAGCGCCATACATTCAATAACGCAGCCAGCCGCTCTAGCTCTAGCGCACTGATTTTATGCGTCAGTGAAAAACGCAAGCGCGCCGTCCCTTGCGGCACGGTCGGCGGCCGGATGGCGCGCACCGCGAATCCCTCGCGCTGTAAGTACTCAGCTGCCGATAGCGCCGCGGCGTTTTCTCCAACCACCGCGGGAACAATCTGCGTGGCGCTGCCCATAGTTTCCCAACCACCATGCCTCAAGGCCTTTGCCAAGCCTGATGCTCGCGACCTCAACTCCGCACGCTCACTGTCCATACCTTTTGCCAGTCGCAGCGCGGCGCGAATCTGCCTCGCCAGGTACGGCGGCATGGCAGTGCTGAAAATAAAAGTGCGCGCGTGATTGATCAAATGTTCCCGTAGTATCGCGCTGCCACAAACAAAAGCTCCCGCGCTGGCCAGCGCTTTGCCGCAGGTGTGCATGGCCGCGACAATTCTTCCGCTGGCTAGAGCCTCCGCGGCGATGCCGCGCCCACTCGGCCCATGCACGGCGGTGGCGTGCGCTTCATCCACGATCACGCCCGCACCATAACGTTCCGCAAGCGCCACAATTTCGTCCACCGGCGCAATGTCGCCGTCCATGCTGAATACCGTTTCCGTCACGATCAACTTGCGGCCGCGTTCTTGCAGGTTTTCCTTCAGCGCCGATTCCAGCGCGTCCAAATCGCGGTGCGGATAAATCACTTTTCGCGCGCCCGACAAACGTATGCCATCAATGATGCTGGCATGATTCAGTGCATCGGAAAAAATCACATCGTTCTTCCCTGCCAAGGAAGTCAGCAATCCAATGTTGGCCGCGTAACCGCTGCCGAAATAAAGCGCTGCCTCACTGCCGGCAAAGGCAGCGAATTCTTCCTCTAGCTCACCCCACGCGGCCGTGTGACCAGAAAGCAGGCGCGACCCGGTGCCCCCCACGCGATCCACATCGCGCAGCGCCTCAATTGTTGCTGCACGCAGCGCGGGATGGTCCGCAAGTCCTAGGTAATCATTCGAACAAAGATTAATGCCTGTAATTTCGACCAGACTGCGGCGCTGGCTGCGTGATTCGAGATCACGCAATCCGGCCTGCAATTCCTTGTTCAGTACATCGTGAAATTCAGATGGCATGCGATTCGAGTGGTTTCATTCCCAAAGTTTGCAGTAACCGCTCGTCCTCGTCCGCACCAGGGTTAGGGGTGGTCAACAATTTTTCGCCGACAAAAATGGAATTTGCCCCCGCCAGAAAACAAAGCGTAACTGCCTCCGGCGACAATTGCTTCCGGCCCGCCGCCAGACGCACACGCGAAGCAGGCATCAGCACGCGCGCGGTAGCGATAGCACGCACCATCTCCAGCGGGTCCAGCGCCGGCACGTTGGCTAGTGGTGTACCGTCCACGCGCACCAGCATATTGATCGGCACGCTCTCTGGATGCGGTTCGAGCGTCGCGAGTTGATGCAGCCACCCGATGCGGTCGCGCTCACT
>JBBRPU010000290.1:0-4778 GCA_038227545.1 Candidatus Acidiferrales bacterium | reverse complement strand
TGTCTATGACGGATGCGGTCCCTTCCCCGGATTTGCAGGTATTGGTGGTGGACGATTCGCCCGTGTACCGCAAGCTGGTGGAGCATGCGTTGGAAGGCGGCCCGTATTCGCTGCTATTCGCCAAAAGCGGCCGCGAAGCGCTGGAGCTGTATGCGCGCTACCTGCCAGGAATCGTAATCACCGACTGGATGATGCCGGATTTATCGGGCCTGGACCTCTGCCAGCGCCTGCGAGCGGACGTCCACCGTGGTTACACGTACATAATTCTGCTCACCAGCATCGCTGAAAAAGACAATGTCGTGAAGGGTTTGGCCGCGGGTGCCGATGATTATCTGACCAAGCCTTTTGATCCCGCCGAACTTATGGGGCGCATCGGGGTAGGGCGCCGCATCATTGACCTCCACCGCCAGATTGACGCCAAAAACAAGCTTCTGGAAGAAATGGCGCACAGCGACCCGTTGACGGGCTTGCCTAATCGGCGCGCCATTGAAGAATGGGCGGGGCGTCAGCTGCGCGGCGCCGCGCGGCATGGATTTGCTTACTGGGTAGTGCTGGCCGATCTGGATTCCTTCAAACGCATCAACGACACGTATGGTCACGAAGGCGGGGATGCCCTGTTGCAAAAATTCGCCGAAATACTGAAAACGGTGATTCGGGCCTCCGACATTTGCGGACGGTTGGGCGGCGACGAATTTCTGCTGGTAATCACCCATGTGGAGGCCGAATCCATCAACAAAACTGTGGAGCGCTTCCGCGAGAAATTGGCCGCGCAGCAGTTTCAAATAGGCGGCGAGCTAGTAACGATTACCGCCAGCTTTGGAATCGCCGGCTTCCACGGCAAAGAAATTCTGGACTTCAACACCCTGGTGCGACGCGCGGACAAGGCGTTGTATGCCGCCAAACGTGCGGGTCGCAACCTGGTCAAGATCGAGCCAGAGGGTGGCTCATAGATTAAGTCGTTGCCAGCTTTTCCCCGGTTATCATCAAGCCACCGCAAATATCACCAGGAGTACAAATGGCATTTGTACGAGCAGCCCGCGTGAGAGAAATCGCTCCAGGTAAGGTCCAGGAAGTACGGATCGAGGGCAAAACGATCGCGATTGCCAACGTGGGCGGGAAATTCTACGCGGTCAGCAATACCTGCCTCCATCGCGGGGGACCGCTGGGGCAAGGCACGTTGAGCGGGGCGACACTTACTTGCCCATGGCACGGGTGGACTTTCGACGTTACAGACGGCAAGCTAGGACATAACCAAGCCTCAGGGGTGGCCTGCTACCAGGTTGAGGTGCGCGGCGACGACGTGTTTGTCGAGACCACATCGTCTTAGTTCTTAAGTCATTGAAAACAAGTAGTATAGGTAACGGAACCGCCAAAGCTCAATGTTGAGCACCTCACCGTCACAAATTTCGCAATGAAATCCCGCTAACCCTCATATTTTGTTTCGCTTTTTCCTTCCTGCCGTGTATATTGCTGGCCGACTCGTAGCCTCGATGGCAATTCCGACCGCTCAACGACATTACTGGATCTTCGGCGCTGACCCTCACCACTACCACTGGGACACCCTTTTCGTTAAAGGGAAGGAAATGTGGCACGGCGCGGGGTCCAAGCCGGATGCCATCCGCGCATTGAAACAGGTGCGCAAGGGTGATCGCGTGCTGTGTTATCACTCCGCGCCGGAACGATCTTTGTATTCCATCGCGGAAATCACCCGGGACCCGTATCCTGACCCGCACGACCGCAAAGAAAAGAACCTGGTCGCGGACTTGCGCGCGTTCGACAAATTGCCGCGGCAGATTACGCTCGCGGAGATGCGCTCTAACCCGGCGCTGAAGAAAGTAAAAATGTTGAAGAATGTCCGCCTGGTGGTTTCGTCACTCATGGAATCGGAATACCAGGAAATACTGCGGATGGCCGGGATTGTGGCGACGCCGGGAATTCCGCTGCCTTAAATTGATGGCTATTCTAAGCCGCGCCGGCATTTTGATTTTCGTAGCTGCCGCACTGATGACCTTGCTACCTGAAAATTCCCTCCATGATTCCTTGCTGGAAGGCATACCCACCGGCAAAACCCGTGTGCTGGATTTGAGTTATGCGATCAACGACAAGCTAGTGCCCTGGCCGGGCGACGAAAAATACTTTGAAGCCAAAACAAACGCCACCGTTGAGAAAAATGGATATTTCACGCGCAGTTTCTGGATGCTGGAACACTATGGGACGCATCTCGACGCTCCCGTGCATTTCCCACCGGGTAAGGCCACGGTAGAGCAGATTCCCGCGAAGAATTTTTTTGGACCTGCGGTAGTGCTCGACGTGACCGCTGAAGCTTCGAAAGATGCGGATTATCGCCTGCCTGTTTCTGGAATCGAAAAGTGGGAGCACGCTCACGGACGAATTCCCAAGGGCGCGATCGTATTGTTGCGGACTGGCTGGGCATCGCGTTGGCCGGATGTGGCGAAGTATCGAAACCAGGATAAAAATGGAAAGATGCACTTCCCGGGGTTTTCTGCCGAGGCTGCAAGGATATTGATTGACCGCGGGGCGAGCGGGTTGGGTTGCGACACGTTGAGCGCAGATTACGGCGCATCCGAGGACTTCAGCGTTCACCATCTGGCTTTGGGCGCCGGCCTCTATCACCTGGAAAATTTATCGGATTTGAGCGAGGTGCCGGAAGCAGGCGCGTTTCTGGTGGTGGCGCCGATTAAGCTGGAAGGCGGATCGGGCGGAGCAGTACGAGTTTTCGCGCTGCTGCGGTGAAGATCTGGCGATTCGGAACATTTCATGGGTTTGGTGCGTCTGAAGTAGAGACTCGAGCGCAGGGTGGGTTCATGAAAAACAGGTGGTTGCGAATTGCGGTAGGCGCACTGGTGTGGTCTGCCGGCATAGGAGGAGCGGCCTGCGGAGCCGCCGGTCAGGAATTCCCGGTGGCGGCGCGAACGCTGAAAAATGGAATGAAGGTGTTGGTGCAGAGCGACCACAACATCCCCAACGTGGCGCTATATATTTTCTATCGCGTGGGGTCGCGCAACGAACATCCTGGCACCACGGGCTTGTCGCATTTTTTTGAGCACATGATGTTCAATGGCGCGAAAAAATATGGACCGGGCGAACTCGACAAGGCCATGGACGCAAATGGCGGCGCGAATAACGCGTACACCACCCAGAACGTCACGGTTTACCAGGAATGGTTTCCGCACTCCGCACTGCCGCTGATGTTTGATATCGAGGCGGACCGCATTCAGAACCTGAATTTCGACCCCAAGAAAATCGCGTCCGAGCGCGAGGTGGTGGCTTCCGAGCGGCGTTCGAGCGTGGACAACGAAAATGGGGGACTGCTGGACGAGCAACTGTGGGCCACGGCGTTCATTGCGCACACCTACCAGTGGCCGGTGATTGGCTGGATGAGCGACATCGAACACTGGACCATCGAGGATCTGAAACATCATTTTGAAATGGGTTATTCGCCGAGCAACGCGACGATGGTGGTCGTCGGCGATGTTACGCCGGAAGAAGTTTTCCAGCTGTGCGAAAAAACGATTGAGCCCATTCCGGCGCACGCCCCGCCGCCGGCGGTGACGACTGTTGAGCCGCCGCAACAGGGCGAACGGCGCCTGGTGGTGCACAAGGAAGCGGAGCTGCCGCTGTTGATGATCGGCTACCACGTGCCGCAGACCAACCACGCGGATTTTTATGCCATGAATATTCTGCGCACGATTCTGTTTCAAGGGGAAAGTTCCCGCATGTATCAGCGGCTGGTGGATAAAGACCAGGTGGCGCTGGAGGTGTCGTCTGCCATGCAGCCGGCGTTTGATCCCACGCTCGCGATTATCGTGGCGCAACCCAAACAGGGTGTGGATCCTGAGAAATGTGAAAAAGATATTTACGAGGAGCTGGAGCGCGCCAAAACCACCTCTATCACCGACCAGGAATTGGAGAAGGCTAAAAATATACGATTGATGGAGTTTTATCACCAGATGCGTACGATTAACGGCCGGGCCAACACGATTGGGACTTATGAAGTGTTCGCCGGAGGGTATCAAAAGCTTTTTGATGCGGCGAAAAATTATGCGGCGGTGACCAAGGACGATGTGCAGCGCGTGGCGAAGGCCTACTTCGGGGCCAACAATCGCACCGTGGCTACATTGATTCCGGATATTCACGTCAAGGCCAAACCATGAGCGTTCGCAGGCGCAGCATTTATTCTTTTTTGTTCGCGATGTGGGCTTTGACGACGGCTGCAGGGTTGCGGGCTCAGGCGATTCATCTGCCGCCGCACGAAAAAATCGTGTTTAAGAATGGACTGACGGTGCTGTTGCTGGAAAAGCGCGGCGTGCCGATCGTGAATTTTGTGGCGCTGGTTAAAACCGGCGCCGCCGCAGATCCGGCGGGCGAGGAAGGGTTGGCGTCCATCACCGCGGAACTGCTGCGGAAGGGCACCGAGAAACGAACGGCCCAACAGTTTGCGGCCGATCTGGATTTCACCGGCGGGACGTTCGAAGCGGATGCGGCCGCCGACTATTCCAGCGTCTCGGGTGAATTCCTGAATAAAGATATTTCCAAAGGGCTCGAGCTCTATTCCGACGCGTTGTTGCATCCAATTTTCCCTCAGCCGGAAGTGGACAAACTCCTGGCCCAGAGTCTGGACGCGGTGCGAGCCGCCAAAGACGATGTGCGATCAGTGCTGGGCACCTATTTCAACGGCTATCTCTTCAACGGCGTTGGTTACGGGAGAACAGCTGAAGGCGACGAGGTTTCGCTGAAGCGGATTCGACGCGAAGCTA
>JBBRPU010000289.1:0-4810 GCA_038227545.1 Candidatus Acidiferrales bacterium | reverse complement strand
TGCAGCGGATCGGCCGCCGCCACTCCCGGCGCTTGCGCCCACGAAGCCCCCGCCCCCCAAGTCATCGCCTCCAAAAATAACGCCACCGCAATTGCGCGCAAACGCATAAGCCCTCTTCCCCCAGAAACGCCATGAAAGTAAAATGTCAATCGCGCCGGATTATACCCAAAGCCACACACCAAGCCCTAATCCAAGGTGTATAGAAACGATGAGACCGCAAAATCTCAAATCTTTACTGGCTCACAAACACGCGGAGGGTGCCCCATCCTCAGTTTTTTGGAGGGAGGGGTCTGTAAGGTGGGAACACCATTAGGTAGTCCGACAAGCTAGTACCCGACTTTGAATTGCGCGCTCCACAACACACAAGCTCAGTTCACCGCCAACTCACCACCCAAAACACAATCCACCACCCGCGCCACGCTCACCATCTCCCCCACATCATGCACGCGCACAATATGCGCCCCATTCAAAATACCAGCCGCCACGGTACCCGCCGTCCCCCAGATCTTCAATTCAGCGGAAGCGGACTTCCCATCCAATTCCAGTGTCTTAGAAATAAATCCCTTCCGCGAAGTTCCCACCAGCAAAGGAAATCCCATCCGCGCCAACTCCCGCAACTTCCCCAGCACCTCATAATTCTGCGCATAACTCTTCCCAAACCCGATCCCCGGATCCAAGATAATCCGCGAATCCAAAACCCCAGCCTTCCGCGCAATACCAACAGACACCCGCAAACCGCGGATCACATCCTTCACCACATCCCGGGCAAACGGTTTCTGCTGCATAGTTTCCGGCTCGCCACGCATATGCATCAAAACCAGCGCCACCCGCGCCCGCGCCGCCACCTCCGCAACACGCGCATCATGCCGCAACCCGCTCACGTCATTAATAATCTCCGCGCCACTCTCCACCGCCTTCGCCGCAATCTCTGACTTGCGCGTATCAATCGAAATAGGAATCTTCAATCGCGAACGCAACGCCGTCAGCACCGGCGCCAGCCTCCTCCACTCTTCCTCCGCTCCCACTCCCGCAGAACCCGGCCGCGTAGACTCCGCCCCCACATCAATAATGTCCGCGCCCTCCCGCTCCATCTGCAAAGCGCGCTGCACCGCTTTCTCCGGCGACAAAAAATTCCCGCCATCCGAAAAACTGTCCGGCGTCACATTCAAAACACCCATAACCAACGTCCGACCACCCAGCACCAGCGTCCGCGAAGGCAATTTGATACGAAATTTTCGTCGTAGAGTCACCACAGGAAGTCTAATGCAAATGCCCAGACTGCTGCAGACTCGGCGGGTGCCCCACCCTAAGGTTTTTGCAGGGTGGGGTTCGTAACGTGGGAACACCACAAAAGAATCCGACAAGCAACCACCAGAATCTGAATCGCCACACTTCACGCAAGCTGGAACACCAAAAAACGCTCGATTCCCCAGGCAGCTTTAACTAATCCAGATCAATATCCCGAATCGGCTTCCCGGCAGGCGCATCCTTGGCCTTCTTCATCGCTTCTTCAAATTTCTTGGCCAGAATATCTTCCTTGTTGTATTCCAGATTCCACGAATCGCGAAATTTATCTTCGCGGCTCCGCTGCTGCTCGTTCAAAATCCCCGCCGCATCCGTCAAGTCCACGTTCGGCCCCGCCTTGGCAGCCGCCTCATGCGATAAGACCGCGCCAAACACAGCGTCCACCACCAGCTTCGAATGGCAGCACGGACAAGTCACATTCAAATTGTCAACATTCCCCTTCGCCATGAAATCATTCTACGCCATTATTTCGCCCCGTACCTCTGCCGGGAGAGCGCTGTCTTTCTCAATCGCATTGCACATCCCGAACCTTGTCATCCCGAATCGCATTCGCCCGCTTTTGGCGAATGGGTGAGGGACCTGCTTCTGCGGTTCCGTTAGGAGAGCAAAAAAAAAGGCGCGATTTTCATCGCGCCTCGTTAAACCTCGATTGTCGAAAAGCTTACGCCTTAGCCGGATTCTCCCCCCGCGTAAATCCCGGCGCCGGCCGCAACTCCGGCCGTACCACCTTGGGATCCGCACTAGTCGCACCTTGCGGCGGTGGAGGCGGCGGCGTCCGGATCTTCTCCGGCAGCGGCTTATTCTCCATCAGCAGTTTCACTTCGTTGGCGTCAATCACGTCGCGTTCCAGCAGCGCCAGATCAATGCGCTCCAAGGTTTCTTTATTCGCCGACAGAATCGCCTTGGCGCGTTCATACCCGCCATTCACGATGCGCTTCACTTCCTTATCAATCTGGATCGCCGTGTCTTCCGAATAGTCGCGATGCTGGGTAATCTCGCGGCCCAGAAAGATCGCTTCATCTTTCTTACCGTAAGCTAGAGGCCCCAACTCACTCATGCCCCATTCGCAAACCATGTTGCGGGCAATGTCGGTAGCGCGTTCAATATCGTTCCCCGCGCCAGTCGGTATGTGTCCCAGGAAAATTTCCTCTGCCGACCGCCCGCCCATCAGCACCGCCAACATGGATTCCAGATATTTCACCGTGTAGGTGTGCTTGTCGTCTTCCGGCAACTGCATCGTCAATCCCAGCGCCATTCCGCGCGGGATAATCGTCACCTTGTGCACCGGATCCGCATTCGGAGTCATGGCCGCCACCAGCGCGTGCCCCGCTTCGTGATACGCGGTATTTTTCTTTTCTTCGTCAGACAGAATCATGGACTTGCGCTCCACGCCCATGAGCACTTTGTCCTTCGACATTTCGAAGTCCACCATCATGACGAACTTGCGATTTTGCCGCGCCGCCCACAGCGCCGCTTCGTTCACCAGGTTGGCCAGATCGGCGCCCGAAAAACCCGGCGTGCCGCGCGCAATGATGGAAAGCTCCACATCATCCGAAATCGGCACCTTGCGCGTGTGCACGCGAAGAATTTCTTCGCGGCCCTTTACGTCCGGACGCGCCACCACTACACGCCGGTCAAAACGGCCCGGCCGCAACAGCGCCGGATCCAGCACGTCCGGCCGGTTGGTGGCCGCAATCAAAATCACCCCTTCGTTCGATTCGAATCCGTCCATCTCCACCAGCAACGCGTTCAAAGTTTGTTCGCGCTCGTCGTGTCCGCCGCCCAAGCCCGCCCCGCGATGGCGTCCCACCGCATCAATTTCGTCAATGAAGATGATGCACGGCGCATTCTTCTTGCCCTGTTCGAAAAGGTCCCGCACGCGGCTCGCGCCCACGCCCACAAACATTTCCACGAAGTCCGAGCCCGAAATCGAAAAGAACGGCACATTCGCTTCGCCGGCAATCGCCCGCGCCAGCAAAGTCTTTCCCGTTCCAGGAGGCCCGACCAGCAACACGCCCTTCGGAATGCGTCCGCCCAGTTTTTGAAACTTTTGCGGATCTTTCAAAAACTCAATAATCTCCTGCAGCTCTTCCTTGGCTTCGTCGGTTCCGGCAACATCTTTAAACGTCGCCTTCTTCTGTTGCGCCGAAAGCAATCGCGCTCGCGACTTCCCAAAGCTCAACGCTTTGTTTCCGCCCGCCTGCATCTGCCGCATGAGGAACAAGCAAAAGCCCACCAGCAAAATCAGCGGTGCCGCATTCAACAGAATCAGAACCCAGTCTCCGCTGCGAACTTCCTTCACCTTCATCGGCACTTGCTTGTCGCGCAGTTGCTTCGCCAGGTCCGGAGCCGACTCCTTGAAAACCGTCAGGTGAAATTTGTGGTTCGGGGGCCGCACGTATTCGCCCTGCAACTCGTAGCTGTTCGGCGAAAGATACAGCGTCACTTCCTTTACGTCTGTAGCGTCCACCTTGGCCATGAACTCGCTGTAACTGGGTTCATCTTCGCGCGCCTGCGCGCCGTTGGCCGACACCAGCTTCCACAGCATCACGCCAAGAAATACGATGGATATCCAGAAAAGAATTGTTTTTGCCGTGGAACTAGAATTCACGTTGCCCTCGCTTAAAAAGCCCCAAGAAAACTACCACCGCTTTTGCGTTCATTGCTTTAACTTCTACGCCACCCTAATCTCTACGCCGCCTTCGCTTCTTTGGACGACCGTTCTTCGCCGCGGCCTTCACCATCCCCGCCGCCTTCGCCGCGGAAGACAGTTGCCGCAAATTTCGCCCCGTCCCGTTCGTAGCCGCCAACCCATACCCAACCCACACTTCTTTAGATGCAGTTCGGAAGCCAAAGTAATCAGACTCCAGGCCCACCCGGCGCTTCTCTGGCTTGTCCAGCAAAACCGCCAGCCGCAACGACCGCGGGGCCGTTTCCCCCAGCCGCCGTAGCAAAAAATCCTGTGGCACGCCGCTTTCGAGCACCGCATCCACCAGCAGCACGTCCCGGCCCTTCAAAGCCGGCCGCTTGCCAAAGAAAACTTCCCGCCGCGCGTGCCCCTTGTCATCAATATCGCGCACATCTTCGTGCACAAAATGGCACACGATCGTGCCGTTCAACTCGCGAATAAGATCCGCCGCAAAAACAAATCCGCGATCCAGCGTGACCACCACATCCAGGCGCCGCCCTTTGTACGCCCGCGAAATCTCTTTGCCCAGGTCCGCTACTCGCGACGCGATGCGCGCTTCAGAAAACGCCGCGCCCCGTCCGTTCTCAATCACCTTGGTCGTCGAGCGCCCCTGGCGTCCGTTACGACCGTTGCCCGAGCCGGCCATTTTGTGGCCGCTCATGCTGATTTTTCCTCGGCTATCACAATCCCCGTGCTGGTCGCTTCATTTACAGCGAATTCAGCGGAGCAGCCGAATCCACGCGACCACGCCAGAATTCCGTCACTCACAATGACCGGCCAGCCCGCGCGCTGCCAGCGGTCTATACGCTTTTCGTT
>JBBRPU010000288.1:0-4813 GCA_038227545.1 Candidatus Acidiferrales bacterium | reverse complement strand
TGCTCGATGCTTTGCGCGCAGATGGCGCAAGAGTGGTGGGCTTCGACGTTACCTTTGACAAACCCGACCAAACCGCCGCGCCGGTGCGCGCGCTGGCCGAACGGCTGGCACAGCGAAAAAAAAGTGGGCAGCGCGTAGATCCCAAGCTGGAAGAGGAAATTAAAGCGCTCGCGGCGGAATACGACGCCGATAAGCAATTTGGCGAGGCGATTCAGAAATTCGGCAACGTTGTGCTGGGGAATTTTTTCTTTCCGAAGGAAGAATTGAAGGGGGCCGACCAGGCAGCCCTGAATTCCTACGCGGACCTGGTGCAGTGGTATTCCCTGGGGCAAAACTCGCTGAATCCCACGACCGGCAAGCAGGATTTCCAGAGTTTGATGCAGCGCTATGAAGCCAACAACATTCTCTACACCGCCACGATGGCGAATATTCCTGCGCTGTTGAATCCCGACAATAACAATACCGCCACCATGGGATTCTTCAACGTGCTCCCCGACGCCGACGGCGTTTTGCGCCGTTCCCTGCTGGCAGTTCCCTTCACGCGTTCAGAAAAATTGTCGGACGCCGAATTATATGGCTCGCTCGAAGTGCAAACCATTCGCCTGTATCTGGGCCTGCCCTCTGAACAGCTCATCGTGAACTACAACCAGACCGGCATCGTCAGCCTGCAGTTTGGCGACAAGTTGCAAGTCAAACCAGATAGCATCGGCCGCCTGGCCATCAACTATCGCGGCTCCGAGCGCACCTATCCTTACTATTCGCTGGTAGACGTCGTGCAGCACAAGCTGCCCGCGGGAACGTTCAAAGACAAAATCGTGCTGGTGGGCGCATCCGCCACTGGTATCGGCGATTTGCGCACCCCGCCGTACGGCGGTATCACCTACCCGGGAGTGGAAGTTCACGCCAACGCCATCGACAACCTTTTGAATCACAGCGCACTGATGCGTGGCGCTTCCCAGGAATTGTGGGACATCGCGCTGATCCTGTTCTTTGGACTTTTTGTCGGTATCTGGATGGCGCTCGTGGCGCCAAGATGGATGTGGTTCGGCTTGAGCTTTCTGATTCCTCTGGTCCTGATTGACTACGGCGCATTTTTGCGCGGCTGGTGGTTGAATTTCAGCGTCCCCGCGCTGACTCTTATTTCCAACGTACTGCTCGTTTCCTTGTATCGCGCTTTGGTGGAAGAAAAAGAAAAGCGCCGCGTGCGCACCGCCTTCGGTCAGTACCTCAGCCCGGAAGTTATCCGCCGCCTGCTGCTGAATCCTAAGCTGGTAGAACCGAAAAAAACCGAAATCACCGTAATGTTCAGCGACATTCGTGGCTTCACCACGATTTCCGAAAATCTTGACGCGCAAGACCTGGCAGTTTTCCTGAACCAATATCTGTCGGATATGACCAAGCTGGTCTTCGAATACGCCGGCACACTGGACAAATACATTGGCGATGCCGTGATGGCCTTCTGGGGCGCTCCGTTTGATACCGATGATCACGCCGTGAACGGCTGCCACTCCGCGCTGCACATGATGGAAAAAGTCCATGCCTTGCAGAAAGAGTGGCAGGCGCAGGGCAAGCCGAAACTAGACATCGGCATCGGGCTCAACAGCGGAGTTGCCAGCGTAGGCAACATGGGCTCGGCTTTACGTTATGGATACACGGCGCTGGGAGACACTGTAAATCTGTCTTCTCGCCTGGAAGGCTTGAACAAAGATTACGGCACGCACATCATCGTGAACGAAACTACCTACGCCGCCACGCAAAACGCCAATTTCGTTTACCGCGAACTGGATTTGATACGCGTAAAGGGAAAAAGCCAGCCCGTGTTGATTTACGAATTGATCGGCAGAAAGGACGAAGCCAGCGACTACGGAAGCGCGAGCGATCTGCTCGAGCGCCTGGCGCAATTCAATCGCGGCCGCGAACTCTATCGCGCGCGCCACTGGGCAGAAGCGCAGCAAACTTTCCAGGCCATTCTCGATCGTTGGATCGAAGACGGTCCCTCCCGCGCGTACTGGAAGCGCTGCCAGGAATATTTATTCGATGAGCCGCCGACAGGTTGGGACGGCGTCTTCACCATGACCCACAAGTAATCCCGCGACAGCCGCCAGAAACGCGGATGGTGTCCAACACGTGAGAACTAGAAGAATGCAACGTCGTACTGGGAAGTGTTTTTTCTCGATCTTTTCGTAACTACGACTCAACTCCGGCATCCAACCAACATCCTGAAGTCGTTATAAGTTTATGTTTCTGCTATCGTTTCGCAGAGACCGGCAAAGCTCTCCACTGAACGTATCCGGCCACGCGTACCCGAAACACGGGCTTGCCGAATCTAAAGTTTCAGGAATCCAGGTCGTTGCGCGGTTACGGCGTGAGCCAGACGCCGCCGAGGAAAATCACCAACCAGCATGTGGATCGTTCGTTTAGCGCTGTCGAGGCCCTACACATTTATCGTGATGGCGCTGGTCATCGTGTTGCTCACCCCGGTCGTGCTGTTGCGCACGCCCACCGATATTTTCCCGGATATAGACATTCCGGTTATCAGCCTGGTGTGGCAGTTCAACGGCCTGCAGCCCCAGGAAATGGAACAGCGCATCGCCGGAAACTCCGAGCGCGCGGTGACCACGCTGGTAAACGACGTCGAGCACATTGAATCGCAGTCTCTGAACGGCATCGCCGTCGTAAAAATATATTTTCAGCCCAAGGCCAATATTCAAACCGCGCTGGCGCAAACCACCGCGATCGTACAAACCATTCTGCGATTCTTGCCCGCCGGTACCACTCCGCCCTTGGTAGCTATCTATTCCGCGTCCACTGTCCCCGTCATCCAGATTGGTTTGACCAGCGACAACCTTAGCGAACAGCAGCTTTTCGACTTTGGAAATAATTTCATACGTACGCAATTGGCGACCGTGCAGGGCGCCGCACTTCCCTTTCCTTACGGCGGAAAACAGCGCCTGATCTCCGTGGATCTCGACACCGTAGCGTTGCAGTCCAAGGGGTTAGCGCCCGTGGATATTGTGAATGCCATGAATTCACAAAATGTTATCGTGCCCACCGGCACCGCCAAACTGGGGCCTCTGGAATATACCGTGGAGCTGAATGGCAGCCCGCAATCGGTAGCGGGCTTGAACGACCTTCCCGTCAAAACCGTGAACGGCGCCACCATTTACATGCGCGACGTGGCGCACATCCGCGACGGATTTTCCCCGCAAACCAACATCGTGCGCGTCAATGGCCAGCGCGGCGTACTCATGGCCGTCTACAAAACCGGCGCGGCGTCCACGCTGGATATCGTGAGCCGCGTGAAACAGAACATCCAAAACTACTCCGGCTCGATTCCCGAAGGACTCCACGTCGGCATGCTTTTCGATCAATCCCTGTTTGTACGCGCTTCCATCTACGGAGTTCTGCGCGAGGCGCTGATCGCGGCATGCCTGACGGCTTTCATGATCCTGGTATTCCTCGGCAACTGGAAAAGTACGCTCATCATTGCCGCATCCATTCCGCTGTCGATTCTGGTAAGCGTGCTGTGCCTCAGCGCGCTGGGCGAAACCATCAACATTATGACCCTGGGCGGCCTAGCGCTGGCGGTGGGGATTCTAGTGGACGACGCTACCGTCGAAATTGAAAACATCAACCGCAACCTGGCCATGGGCAAGGAAACCGTCCAAGCCATCCTCGACGGGGCGCAGCAGATTGCCGTGCCCGCTTTCGTGTCCACCCTATGCATCTGCATCGTGTTCATCCCCATGTTTTTTCTGTCGGGAGTCGCAAAGTTCCTGTTTATCCCTCTGGCCGAAGCGGTAATTTTCGCCATGCTCGCTTCCTACATGTGGTCGCGCACCATCGTGCCCACCATGGCCATGTATCTCTTGAGCGCTGCCGACGAGCACGTCCCCGAAGGTGCGAAGCAGGGATTTTTCCGCAGGTACCAGCAAAAGTTCGAACATGGCTTCGAACGTTTCCGCGAGCGCTACCGGGACGCGCTGCGCTCCGCCCTGGCCACCCCCATCTTGTTTGCCTCCTGCTTTCTGTTGTTCTGCGTTTTGTCCACTTTGCTGATTTTTGTCCTGGGCCGGGACTTTTTCCCGAAAGTGGATGCCGGCCAGATTCGGCTGCACTTTCGCGCGCGCACCGGACTGCGCATTGAGGAAACGGCGCGGCTCGCGGATCAGGTGGACGGCGTCATCCGCCAGACCATTCCGAAGGCCGAACTGGAGACGGTGCTTGATAATATCGGTCTGCCTTACAGCGGTATCAACCTGACCTACAGCAACGCCGGCACTTTCGGAACCTCTGACGCCGAAATCCTGGTGCAGCTGAAGGGCGAACGCGACAAGCCCACCGGCGAATACATCAACGAATTGCGCAGAAGACTGCCGCAGGATTTTCCCGGCGTGCAGTTTTTCTTTCAGCCCGCCGATATCGTCACGCAAATTCTAAACTTCGGATCTCCCGCACCGATTGATGTGCAGGTGACCGGAAACAACCAGCAGGGCAACTACAAAATTGCCGAGAAGCTAGCCAACGAGCTGCGCCACATTCCCGGCGCCGCCGACGTCCACGTGCAGCAGGCTTTCGACCAGCCCACCTTGCACATGGAGATCGACCGCACGCGTGTTCAAGCATTGGGCCTGCAAGCCAAGGATGTAGCCCAGAATTTACTGGTTTCGCTTAGCTCCAGCTTTCAAACCGCGCCAACGTTCTGGCTGGACCCTAAAAATGGCGTCAGCTACAGCGTCGCCGTGCAGACGCCCCAATATCGGCTGGACACTTACCAATCACTGCAAAACACCCCGGTGACGGGGAGTGGACC
>JBBRPU010000287.1:0-4824 GCA_038227545.1 Candidatus Acidiferrales bacterium | reverse complement strand
CGTCGGGGTCGAGGCTGACTATCGAAGGACACAGCGTCGAGCCATACGGCCCGGGGATACATTTCGGCTGGCCGGTTTGCGCGTCCACGTAGGCAACCAGACTGTTGGTCGTGCCCAGGTCAATGCCAACGATGCGTCCCATTTTAGCTGGCTGCTCCTGTTAATTCTTTTTCCACGCCTGCGACCAGGTTGCGAATGTACGAGCGACGGTTCAGCAATTCATTCAGGCGCTGCAAAATGGCTTCACGATCGGCGTCACTGGCATTGGCTTCGAGCGCGGCGTCCCATTGCTGCGCGGCGGTTTTTAGTTCGGCGTCTACCTGGTGCAGTTTTTCGCCAAAGTTTTTTTCGGCGGCGCGCAAGGGGCCGGAGAGCGCATCAAGATTCGCGCCGGCAGATCTGGCTTCACGCAATTCATCGAGCGATTCGTTCAGCTCAAAAACTTCTTCCAGTAATTCCGGGGGCGCCTGCTGCTTGTGCTCGCCCTCTTTGCGCATGCCTTCGAGCTCGAGAAGATATTCGACGCGAGCGACGGGATCGCGGAGGACGCGATAGGCGTCGTTCAGTTTCGAACTGCGCTGCAGAGACATTTCTTTTTCGCTTTCCGGCATGTTTACAAAATTGTCTGGATGCAGCTTCCAGCTGAGTTGCAGGAATTTTTGTTCGAGCGAGTCCATGTTGGTCCACAGCTTCCGCGGGAGGCCGAAGGTGGTGAAGTAATCGGCGTTGGAGGGGAGAGGCTGGATTTTTCCGCACGCCGGGCAGAATGCGGCGCCGTTTGTTGGAGCTGCGCAGCTCCAGCAGGGGCTGGCGGGAATGGGGGCTGATTTTGGCGCGTTCATTAAAATTTCGGAAGACCCACCCTATAAAGCGAGGGTGGCGCACCCGACGACCACTCAGGCGGTGAAGGAGCTGCCACAGCCGCAATTTCGCGCGGCGTTGGGATTCTGGAAAACGAAACCCTGACGCATCAACGTTTCTTCGTATTCGAGCGTCGTGCCGTTGAGATACAGAAAACTTTTTGGATCTACGAAGAGCCGTGCGCCATGCTCTTCGAAAACTTTGTCGCGATCGCGGGCCTGGGTATCCAGGCGCATGGCGTACGACAGGCCGGAGCAGCCGCCACCCTGCACGCCAACGCGCAGACCACCGAGTTCAGTGGAGACGCCATCCTTTTCAAGGAGCGCGCGAATTTTAAGGGCAGCGCGCTCGGTGAGCGTGATTTTCGCGGTTGGAGGAGCGGCTACTTCTGTGGCCATGACGTTACCCTTTCAAAGAATTATTGCGCGGTGCGTGCTTCGTCGGTGGCTAGCTTCGCGAGACACCCAGGACAGATTCCTCCACTGCGCAACCCGACTGCTTCGCCCGGCGAAGCAGAGAAGCAAAGACGTCGGGCCGCTCCGGCCGGAATGACAGCTCTGGGCCCGGTGCGCCACTGCGAAACCAAAAGCCTGACGTGCCACGCATGGTGCACCAGGACGCAACGAAGGTTTAGTGCGCGACTTTTTCGGTCGCGGCCACTTCGATGCCGTGCTTCTTTTTCCAGTCGCCGATAGCGGCCTTGATGGCGTCTTCCGCCAGCACGGAGCAGTGAATCTTGACCGGCGGGAGCGCGAGCTCACGCACGATGTCCGTGTTCTTGATGGAGAGCGCTTCTTCAACAGTCTTGCCCTTCACCCACTCGGTGGCCAGCGAAGAGCTGGCGATGGCCGAGCCGCACCCAAAGGTTTTAAACTTGGCTTCTTCGATGATGTGCGTGGCCGGATTAATTTTCATCTGCAGTTTCATGACGTCGCCGCACTCCGGAGCGCCCACCAGGCCGGTCCCGACATTGGGATCTTCCTTCGGCAAGCTGCCCACGTTGCGGGGATTGTTGTAGTGCTCGACTACCTTTTCGCTATAAGCCATTAGCCGTTGCTCCTTGCCAGATTGACTAGATTTCCGAACCCTGCACTTTTCACCGCTTTGTCAGAGAGCGACACGTTCGGCACGGATGCCGAGCGTCCCGCAGTAAGCTGTCGCAGCGCGTCTTTAATAAATTCAGCGCCGATACCCAGCAGTTTCAGGAAGGCGCGAACCTGCTGCAGTTCGTGAAACGAACGCTCGCCCGCCGCGGGCGCATCTTCCCCTTCGCCGCCATAAGGCACAAACGTGACGCGAAACGCCGCGCCGGTACCGCCGATTGACCGATGAATTCGAATTGTTCCTTCGCTCGCCATTGTTGACCCTTTCAGCTTTAGGCTGTCAGCCAGTTCATTTTAGAGATGTCGATACCTTCCTTGGCCATTTCATACAACGGGGACAAATCACGCAGTTTGGTGACGACCTGCACCATCTTATCTATGACGTAGTCGACTTCCTCTTGCGTGTTGAAGCGGCCGAGGCCGAAGCGGATCGACGTATGGGCTAGGTCTTCGCCGACCCCTAATGCTTTGAGTACATAGCTGGGCTCGAGGGTTGCCGACGTGCAGGCGGAACCGCTCGAAACTGCGATGTCGTTGATGCCCATCAACAGAGATTCGCCCTCCACGTAAGCGAAGCTCATGTTGAGGTTGTTGGGCAGGCGGTGCTCCCAGGAGCCATTGACGAAAACTTCGTCAAGCTTGGCTTCCAGGCCGGCTCTCAGACGGTCGCGCAGCCCGCGCATGCGAACTGACTCTTCCGCCATTTCCTTCTGCGCGATCTCGCAGGCCTTGCCGAGCCCCACGATGCCGGGCACATTCAAGGTGCCGGAGCGCATGCCGCGTTCGTGACCGCCGCCATCGGCAATGGCGGAAAGCTGCACGCGGGGATTGCGGCGGCGAACGTACAGCGCGCCTACGCCCTTCGGTCCGTAAATCTTATGGCCGGTGATGGCCAGCAAGTCGATGTTGTCTTTTTGCACGTCCACGGGAATCTTGCCTACGGCCTGGACGCCATCGGAGGCAAAAAAGATGCCGTGTTCCTTGGCGATCTTGCCGATTTCCGCCATGGGATTGACGACGCCAATCTCATTATTGGCGTACATGATGGTGATCAGGATGGTTTTCGGCGTGATGGCTTTGCGCACATCTTCGGGATCCACGCGGCCGTCTTTACCAACCGGCAGGTACGTGACTTCGTAGCCGTATTTTTCCAGCCGCTTGCAGGTGTCCAGCACGGCCTTGTGCTCAATGGCCTGGGTGATGATGTGATTGCCCTTTTCGCGGTACATTTCCGCGATGCCCTTGATCATCAAGTTGTCGGATTCCGTCGCGCCGCTGGTGAAGATAATTTCTTTCGGCGTAGCGTTAATCAGCGAAGCAATCTGCTGGCGCGCCGTCTCCACCGCTTCTTCGCCGGCCCAGCCAAAGGCGTGGTTGCGGCTCGCAGCGTTGCCGAACTTCTGCGTGAAGTAGGGAAGCATCGCCTCCAGCACGCGAGGATCAACCGGGGTCGTCGCGTGATTGTCCATGTAGATCGGTAGATTCACAGCCATAAATCCGTTCTCCTGAAATTCTCTTTCTTAAGTCTGCAATTCAACGAGCGCGTGTTCGTGTTGCTCTTCGCTCATCTGAGAAATCGTTACGGTGCTGAGTACGCTCAAAATACTTTCATTAACGCGCCGCAATGGTTCGCGAACGGTGCAGCGGTCGGCGGCGCCACAATTTCCGTGACTGGTCACGCACGAGGTAATCAGCACCGGGCCATCAATGGCGGAAATCACATCCAATGCGCTGATCTGCGAAGGCTCTTTGGCGAGCAGGTAGCCGCCGTTGGCGCCATGCTTCGCGGAGACGATGCGTTGCCGCGCCAGCTTCTGAAGCACTTTGGCCATCAGCATGGTGGAGATGCCATATTCCTCGGCGATTTCCGTCGCGCTGCAGGCATGCTGGTCGCGGTGCATGGCCAGGTGCTTGACGGCAATTAAGCCATAATCGGCTTTTTTGGAAAGCTTGAACATATAGAGGTTACTGGCGACGTTCCCCAGATATCAGACCAAATCAGTCGCAAATGAATTCTAGTGCTAGTGGTGGCATATGTCAACTGCCAAAACGAGCGAGATACCATAGGTCTCTTGTTTACAGCTATTTACGAACAAACAATTTTAATTTGTTCCTTGGGTGATTAAATTGTTAAAAGGTCGCTTTTAAGCTGGCACCGACGCTTCGCGGTTGGGCAACCGCTGTCCCCGAGAAGAGACTGGCAAAATTTAGCACATTTATCCTGTCAGTCAGGTTTGTAACCTGAAACTGAAAGGCTAGACTGCGGAGCTCTTTGTGGTAGAGCTCGGCTCCTGCCGCGACATCGAGTGACAAATTGGAGCGCACACGACCTCGATCTAAATCCACACGACTGAGTACGGCCGGGCCATATTGAGCGAGCAAAAAATTGATATCCGGCGCGTCTCCAAATTCCGCCGGAAGGCCGCTGCCGTACTGAGTGCTGAGCGCTAACCACAGGCGGCGTTCGGCCTGAAAGCGAATGCGTGCGCGGAATGTGTTGCGCTGGTCCTGGGAGACGGCGAAACGGCTGGAGTCGCTCAATGCGCCAGCGGCATCGCTGCCGAGGAATAATCCGCCAGTGATCGGACCGCGCCCGAAGCCGGACTGATTGGCATAGCTGACGAAGCCCGAGAGGCGCCACCACTGGGGAACTTCAAGCCGCAGCTCTTCACCGAAGATACGCGCGCTGGAAAAGGCTATGGGAAAACTGATGCCGGTATCGAGCAAGGTGTCATCGTCGGGATAGTTGTGAAAGTCGCGGCGAAAAACATTGGCGTCCACGCGCAGCCTGCCTGAAAAAGATTTGGT
The DNA here is from genome assembly GCA_038227545.1 of Candidatus Acidiferrales bacterium. Classification (GTDB taxonomy): domain Bacteria; phylum Acidobacteriota; class Terriglobia; order Acidiferrales; family UBA7541; genus Acidiferrum. The sequence goes on along the minus strand of JBBRPU010000287.1, from coordinate 52 downwards.
GGCTCCGACTTCATAGTAATTTCCCCGGCCGGGCCGCACCGGCAGGCGCAAT
>JBBRPU010000286.1:0-4828 GCA_038227545.1 Candidatus Acidiferrales bacterium | reverse complement strand
CGCGACCGGCTTGCCGGATTGCACCAGCAAGGTCTCATCGTTTTCCAGCGCGCGCAGCGAGCGTACGATGGCGTGAAAACATTCCCAGTTGCGCGCCGCTTTTCCGGTGCCGCCATAAACCACCAGGTCGTCCGGCTTCTCCGCCACTTCCGGATCAAGATTGTTCATCAGCATGCGCAGCGCCGCTTCCTGCTGCCAGCCCTTACAGGAAAGTTGTATGCCGCGCGCCGCCCGGAAAGGACCTTTGTTAAGCGGTGCGAGTACATCCGGCTGCTGAGAAATGGTGGTCATAAGAGGTCTATGCGCCAATACTATCGCAGCGCCAGAGCATTTGCACGGAGCCGGCCGCGGCTCCGGTCGCGCTAATTTGTCATTCGAGAGCACCGGGGTAAGCCCGCAATTGCGCTCGCAATATGCCTGCGGTAGAGTCGAAATCGTGACGAATTACGGCACGCTGCCTTCACGATTCCTGAATGCCGTTGACCAATTGCCAAATTCCCGCGCGCAGATGTTTCGTCACGGCGATCGCTGGGAATCTATCTCTTCCGCGGAATTTCTGCGGCGGGTAGCCGGACTTTCGAGCGCGCTAGTGGAGTTGGGTGTAAAGACCGACGACCGCGTCGCAATCTTTTCCGCGAACCGCCCGGAATGGCACACCGCCGATTTCGCGATTACCGGCGCGGGCGGTGTCAGCGTCCCCATTTACTTCAATGAGTCGCCGCAGCGCATGGCCTTCATCCTGAATCATTCGGAGTCCAGAATTATTTTTGTGTCGGGAGCGGCCCAACTCCAGAAACTTCTCGCGTGCCGTGCGGAGCTCAACTTCGTGGAACATATCGTCGCCGCCGACGCTGGCGCCGATCTGCCTGCAGAATTTCTCCGCTATGAGACGCTCATCGCCGGAGCCGGCGGACCGGATATTTCCGCGTACCGCATGCGCACGTCACAGGTTTTGCCGGCGCAGCTTTCCTCGCTCATTTACACTTCCGGCACCACCGGCGAACCCAAGGGCGTTATGCTCACGCACACAAATTTCTGCTCCAACGTGACCGACACGCACAAAGAAATTCGTCTCGATCCGCGCAGCGATCTCGCGCTTTCTTTTTTGCCGCTGGCCCACGTGTACGGCCGCATGATTGATTACTCGTTTTTGTTTCACGGGATCACCGTAGCCTACGTCGAAGCCGTGGAGCTGGTCTCCCAAGCCATGCAGGAGCTGCATCCCACCATGATGGCCGCAGTCCCGCGGGTTTTCGAAAAAATCTATACGCGGCTGGTCGAGCAGGGAACCAAAACCGTAGGCGCGAAGCGTAAACTATTTGACTGGGCCATGAATGTCGCCAATCGCGCCGCCCCATGGCGCTGCGGGGATGCGCAAGCATCCTTCAGCCTGAGAATGAAGTGGGCCCTGGCAGATAAGCTGGTGTATTCAAAAATCAGGTCCGCGACCGGCGGGCATCTTCGCGTGGTCTTTTCCGGTGGCGCGCCACTCGCAAAAAATTTAACGGAATTTTTCTGGGCCATCGGCATTCCCATTTACCAGGGTTACGGTTTGACGGAAACCTCGCCGGTGCTCACCTCCAATTATCCGAAAAGCCGCGCGGGCAGCTCCGGCAAAGCCATCCCTAACGTTGAACTCAAGATAGCGCCCGACGGAGAAATTCTTGCTCGCGGCCCTTGCGTGATGGAGGGCTACTATAAAAATCCCGAAGCCACCCGCGAAGTGTTGAACGCCGACGGCTGGTTCACCACCGGAGATATCGGCTATATAGATGATGACGGCTACCTATTTATTACCGATCGCAAAAAAGATTTGATCAAAACTGCCGCGGGAAAATTTGTGGCGCCCCAGCCCATTGAAAATGCGCTGAAGAGCAGTCCTTATTTATTGAACGCCATGGTCGTCGGCGACCAGCGCAAATTTGTGGTTGCGCTGCTGGTTCCGAATCCCGTAACCATTTCCGCCAAAGCCGCGGAAGAGGGCGTCAAGTTCGCTTCCAATGTGGAAATGACCGAACACCCGTGGGTGCGCTCGTTGATCGAGTCCGAAGTCCGGCGGCTGACCACGCACCTCGCGCAGTACGAAACCGTCAAACGTTTCGCGCTGCTGCCGGAAGACTTCACCTTCGACAACGGCAGCCTCACCTTTACTCTCAAGCTCAAGCGCCGCATCGTCGAACAGCATTACAGCAAAGCCATCGAACAGCTTTACGGCGACGCGCCCGAGCCTCGCCCTATGCAGCGGCAGTAAGTCCGGTAGTACTTTTTCCAAACCTCGCCGCCAGCTGCTGTCCGTTTGCCCAAGCCATGCGCCGGAGACTAAAATCAAGGCTGGAGATACTATGTCCGATCAACTGGTTATCGCCGGGCGCGCCTTCAAGTCGCGCCTCATTGTTGGCACTGGAAAGTACCGCAGCTTTCAGGAAATGGCGCGTGCGCACGCGGCCTCCGGCGCGGATATGGTCACCGTAGCGGTACGCCGAGTGAATCTTACCGACAAATCCAAAGAATCGTTGCTCGATTACATTGATCGCGAAAAACTTTTTATCCTGCCGAATACCGCGGCCTGTTATTCCGCGGAAGAAGCCATCCGCACCGCGCGCCTGGGACGTGAAGTTGGCCTCTCAAACTGGGTGAAGCTCGAAGTCATCGGCGATCAGCAAACGCTTTTTCCCGACACCGAGCAACTGATCGAAGCCACGCGCGTGCTGGTGAAAGAAGGCTTCATCGTTTTGCCCTACACCAACGACGACCTAATCGTGGCGCGCAAGCTCATAGATGCCGGCGCTGCTGCGGTAATGCCGCTGGCCGCGCCCATTGGCTCCGGCCTGGGAATCCAGAATCCAGCGAACCTGCGAATTTTGCGCGAGCGGATCACGGAAGTGCCCATGATTGTGGACGCTGGCGTCGGCACTGCATCCGATGCCGCGTTCGCCATGGAATTGGGCGCCGATGGATTACTCATGAACACCGCGATCGCGGAAGCGCAGGACGCGGTGCTGATGGCCGAGGCCATGCGCGACGCCACCATCGCCGGACGCAACGCGTTCCTTGCCGGCCGCATGCCCAGGCGCCTTTACGCCTCCGCTTCCAGTCCGCTTGCCGGCGTGGCCGGGCAGGGAAGTTAACAATCCACCAAGCGCGCGCTAAATCGATTCCTCGGCACTTAATTTGCAACCGAGGCCATAATCGCTGCGTGCATCGTGAATCCACAGCTGCGCCCGAGAACTGTTCCGCGCGATGACCCCTGCCATTTCTGCGCCGCCATTGGTTAACGGTCCGGGCGCTTCGTTCAAAAGGCTCGCGTACATTGACTGGATGCGCGGCTTGGCCTGCGTGCTGATGATCCAGGCGCATTGCTACGACTCCTGGCTCAGCGCGGACGCTCGAAAAACCGCGTTGTATCGCTGGTCGCAGGAAATTTCCACGCTAGCCGCGCCGATTTTTATTTTCCTGGCGGGCGTTTCCTTCGCGCTGGTCACCGAACGCCTCCGCCAGAAGAAAACTCCGGCTGCGGAAATTTTCAAGATCGCCACGCTGCGCGGCGCCGAAATTTTCGGTTTTGCTTTGCTTCTGCGCGTGCAGGAATTTGTGCTGGGCTATCCCAAGTCCCCATGGACGGACCTGTTTCGCGTGGATGTCCTCAACATCCTGGGAATATCCATCCTGCTTATGGCGGTATTCTGGCGGCTGTCTGCCACCACTCGTTCGTTGGCGTTATCGGCGAGCGATGGGGAAAGTTTTCACCTTCAGAACTGGCGCGGGCGCGGCATCGGTCTGGCGCTGATAGTCGCGTCAACGATTGCCCTCGTCACCCCGCCGCTGTGGACCACCCACCGCCTGCGAATTCTGCCCTGGATGCTTGAGTCCTACATCAACGGCGTGCACATTTACAATGTGCCTCAGACGTGGCTCTTCGCGATTTTCCCGTGGTGCGGCTTTGCTTTTGTCGGCCTCGCGTTCGGACTCTTCCTCTTTTCGGATTTCGCGCAGCAGAAAGAAGGGCAGTCTTTAGCCGCAGTCGGCGGCGTCGGCGCCATCGCGTGTCTCTTATCCTTGGCCTTCGACAATTCGCCAGTGAAGTTGTACGCCGTTTACGACTACTGGCACAGCAGCCCGAATTTCTTCCTGATGCGCTGCGGCATCCTGCTGCTGTTGACGTTTGTTATCTTCGCCTGGTGCCGCTGGGGCATCGCCACGCGCGGCTTCAGTCCCTTTATGCTGTTCGGCAAAACCTCGCTGCTCGTCTATTGGGTGCACATCGAATTCGTATACGGCCGTCTCTCGATTTTGCCTAAAGGCCGCAGCGGCATTCCGCTGGCCACCGCCGGCATGATCATTATTTTTACCGCTATGCTGGCGCTCTCAAAGTGGCGCCTGCGCCGGCGTGAAAAAACCGCGTCACTCCCGGCTGCACGCTAAGACAGGCACCAAATCTGTCGCGCCGCCCCAAGATGTCTTGACAGTTCAGGCAATCAACAACACTCTTCTGTTCTATGAAATCTTCGAAAAAGCGGCCTGCGCGTGAATTATCGCGGCGCAATTTTCTTTTGAACGCCACCGCCGCTGCTTCCGCGGCAACGCTGGCTGTCGCCTCTGAATCGTGGGCGCAGACGTCAGCGCCGGCAAGTTTCTCCACTCTCAAGCCGCTGGGTGAGCGTGTGCATCCCATCACGCCTGAGGAATTCCACGCGCGGCTGCTGCATGCGCAGGAATTGATGGGCCAGCTCGATCCCAAGTTCGACGCGCTGCTGCTCGGTCCGGGCACGTCGCTTTATTATTTCTCCGGCATCCGCTGGCATCTCAGTGAGCGCCTTCTGGCCTTGGT
>JBBRPU010000285.1:0-4841 GCA_038227545.1 Candidatus Acidiferrales bacterium | reverse complement strand
GGAAGCCTATGGCGCGCCTGTCTACGTGCACCATGAAATTGTCCATAACACCTACGTAGTAGAGCAGTTGCGCCGGCGCGGGGCCATCTTTGTAGAGTCTATCGAGGATGTTCCCCACGGATCAGTACTGGTATTCAGCGCTCACGGTGTGCCACCCACCGTACGCGGCGAGGCCAAGGCTCGTTCGCTGCGGGTGATTGACGCCACTTGCCCGCTGGTTACAAAAGTTCACCTTGAGGCCCTCAAATTCGCCCGCGAAAAACGCACCATTATTCTGATCGGCCATCGCGACCACCAGGAAATTGTCGGCACCTCCGGTGAAGCTCCGGACCGCACCATCGTGGTGGACTCCGTGGCAGCTGTGGATTCGCTGCAGGTGGATGATCCGGACAAGCTCTCGTTTCTCACGCAAACCACTCTCAGCCTCTATGACACCCAGGAAATTGTGGCGCGTTTGCGGCAGCGTTTCCCGGCCATCAAGGGACCGGCCAGCGACGACATCTGCTACGCGACACAAAATCGTCAGGAAGCCGTCGAACAGGTTGCCAAGGATGTGGATTTCATACTGGTAGTCGGTTCGCCCAACAGTTCGAACTCCAATCGCCTGGTAGAGGTCGCTCAACGCAGCGGTGTTCGCGCCCAGTTGATTGACTCCGCCGCCGACATTGACGTCAGCTGGCTGGAGGGCGTGTCGCGGGTGGGACTGACCGCCGGCGCCTCCGCTCCGGAAGTTCTGGTGGAGCAGGTCAGCCAGCGTCTGGCCGAATTCGGCTTTACCGATCAGCGTGACCTGGATTTAATTCGCGAAGATGTGCGCTTCACACTGCCGCCGGAGCTGGCCACCATTGCCGCGGCACCGCGCAGGTAGAACCTGGGAGTAGTAGAACAAGTACCAGGCGCGAGCATGGGGTTCGCGCGTTAACAAGCCACGAATCGCAGAACCGGATCGTTAAGGAGCACACTTGGCGGCGAAAATCACGCGGCAGCCGAAGAAGATTGCGTTGATTGGCGCTCCCTCAAGCGCGGCAGCTTTTTTGGGCGGAAGCGAAAAAGCCCCGGCGGCGTTGCGCGCCGCGGGACTCGTGGAGCGCTTGCAGGCCGCAGGTTATGAAGTTGTGGACCATGGTGATTGCGCGGTTCGCCATTTCGCGCAGGATGACGAGAACCAGCGCGCTCGAAACCTCAAGGAAATTGTCGCCGGTTTGAACGATTTGAAATTGCGCGCCGAAATTGCCGTGAAAAGCGGCGCGCTGGTTTTGGTTCTGGGCGGCGACTGCGCCCAGGTGATCGGCCTGTTGACCGGCGCGCGGCGCTACTACAAACGCCTCAGCTTGTTGTGGTTCGATCGCGACGCCGATTTGAACACTCCCGCCACCACGCCTTCCGGCCGCATTGACGGCATGGTTGTCGCTCACGTGATCGGCAAAGGCTCACCGGAGATTGTGCGATTGTGGGGCGAGCCGCCCCTGGTGCGCGAGCCGGACGTCACTTTATTCGGGCTTGAGCGTGTGGATGCGCCCGAGCAGCAGTTCCTCAATAATTCGCCCATGCGCAAAGTTTCTGCTTCGGACGTCAATGCCAAAGGCGCTGCCGCAGCGGCGGCAGCCGCGCTGACCAACATGCACGCGGACGCCCGCCAGGTGATCCTGCATCTCGATACCGACGTAATCGCGCAGGAAGATTTTGCCGCCGTGAACGTTCCCGGCAGCGGTGGCTTAGGTTTTGCAGATGTGCGCGCCGCTTTTGTGGAGTTTCTGAAGAACCCGAACTTGCTCGGCGTTGACGTCGCGCAATACAATCCCGACAAAGATACTGATGGGCGCGGAGCAAAAAAATTAATGGATCTGCTCGTCGAAGGCCTTACTGCCAGGCTGCAGGCTCTTGCGGAACCAGAGTCGGGAGCCGCGGATGCCGCGGTAGAGGGCAGCGTGCAGACCGATGCGGTGGCAAATACCGCGCCGGCCAGCGTTGCGCCAACAGCACTGGAAGACATGCTGGAAACGCCCCAGGAATTACCTGCGGCCGAACCGGCGGTGGATGAAACACCTTTGACCGCGCCATCCGCAAACGTAACCACGGATGACGTCGTGGACGCAGATGAGCCCTCTGACGAAGTCTCCTCCAAAGAGACTTCCGCCTAGCCGCGTTCGCAACGCGCGCGCCCGGCGTTGCTACTCATCAATCAAACATTTCCCAAAACTGTTTTTCAGCTCGTCGCATTGCTGCGTTTGCGAATGTGCCGCGCCAGTCCGAGAAACGACAGCGGCAGGCCCGCGGTGAAGGAATGTTGCTCGGCGTCTCCCGCCCCCAGGTAGACGGCCATCTCGGCCTGCGTCTGCTTGATGAATTCCTGCAGCGCCGCACTCTCATCTGTCTCAGACCGCAGAATTTTCTCCGTGATCTCCGCCCATAGATGTAAGCGCTCGCGAAATTTCGCGATGTGCTCCGCGGGATTATCCGCAAATCCAAAGTGCGTCAGAAAAAGTCTCGCAGGCCGCCACTCGAGGATGGCCTGGAACGATTTCTCCCATAGCGCCAGATCAATATCCGGCGGGGGAGTCGCCGGCATTACGTAAGGTCCGTTAGCGATGCGAATACCCGCGGTGTCGCCTGCGAACGCCACGCCGTTGGCGGTGTCAAAAAACGTGACGTGATGGCTGGCATGTCCCGGGGTGTATAAAGTGTCGAGTTTTTCGCTGCCTATGCTGATGGATTCTCCGCCTTCGAGGATGGTCAGATTTTCCGCCGGGACCGCCAGCGTCTCGCCAAATAGCCGTTGTAGATCGTCGCCCCACAAGCGTCCTGCGCTGGCCAGCAATTTCCCGGGATCCACCAGGTGCGCCGCGCCTTTGCTGTGCACGTAAACGCGCAGCTTGGGATTTTCTCTCACCAGCGATCCTGTCGCTCCTGCATGGTCCAGGTGAATATGCGTGAGCAGCACCGCGTGCAGATCCGCGACGGAAATTCCGCGTGCCTGCAACTGCGCGCGCAGTGTTGCGAGGGTGGACGCCGGCCCGGGATCAACGACTGCGACGTGCCCGCCAGATTCCAGCAGCGCCGCGGCAATGGAGCGCGGACGTCCTGTCCAGTCCATGTCGAGAGGTGTGATTTCTAGCATGCCGTTGGAATGTTACGAGACCCGGGCCTGCGGAACAAATTAACCCCCGGCTTGGCGCACTTGGCGCCGCTGCGGCATCCAATCATCCGCAGCCGGAGTATAGTAGAACGATGCAATGGCGGCGAACTACCGGAGGCCTGTTGGCGGCGTTGGTGCTGCTATCCGTTGCCCTCCCGGCAATGTGCGGAGAGTGTTTTGGCGCCGCAAGAGACGCAAGGGAAAAGAGCTGCAGCGAAACGCACGGAGCTATTGCCGGTGAAAATCGCCCCTCCGACGCCTTCACCCCTTTGGCCGCCCAATGTTCCACTTGCGACAGCGAAAATCAAATCCCTGAGAAAAAGTTCAAGAATCAAACCGTGAGCCCAGAGTTGGTGGCATTCCACAGCGCCCCAAAGAACTGCTCGGATTCGTTCATTCCAAATGCGCTTCTCGCGGAAGCTGCATATCTCGCAAGGCATCGCACCGTTACGAGCGGGACTTTTGCAAGTGCTTCAGTCCACGATGCCGTCCACAAAGTTCATGCACTCCGCGAATCCATGGCCGTGTCTTCAAATAAATCGTTCGCAAACTCCTCTCACCAGCCTCTCCTCGTAATCCTGAAAGTCTGAACCTCCTGACGAGCAACACGCGTTGCTCTAGTTCTGTGCGTTTCCACGTCATTCGCGTCCAGATTTTCAACCATTCACAAACAGTTGGGCAGCCGCACCGCAATTAAAGGAATCACATGAACGTCATTAATAAGCTTCTGATTCTCATTCTATCTTTCCCGCTTTGTATCGCCGCGCAGGAACCCACTCCGCCAAAACCGGACGATTCCCACTCTGCGGACATGGGCCAGATGCAGATGTCCGGCCACGACATGGGCAAGATGGACATGTCCAAAACCGGCGCTCACGACATGGCGCACATGCGCCCCAGTAATTTCGTCGAAGAGATCGTTCATCACAGCAGCTCGGGAACCAGTGCGGAGCCCAACTCCACGCCAACCCCCATGCTCATGGCCACGAAAGCTTCGTGGCAGCTCATGTTTCACGCCAATGTCTTCATCACCGACTTGCAACAATCAGGAGCACGAGGCGCCGACCGCTTTTTCTCCACCAACTGGTTCATGGGCATGGCGCAGCACCGGGCCGGCCCCGGCACGTTTACTGCGCGCGTCATGTTGAGCCTCGAGCCCGCCACCGTTACCAGCCGCAGATATCCGCTGCTTTTCCAGCAAGGCGAAACCGCTTTTGGCTTGCCGATTGTGGACGGCCAGCATCCCCACGATTTCGTCATGGAGCTGGCCGCGCTGTATGACTTGAAGCTCGGCGAACGCAACCTGCTGTCTTTCTACTTCGCTCCTATGGGCGATCCGGCCATCGGGCCAACCTCTTACCCGCATCGCGCCTCTGCCATCGAAAATCCCGTGGGCACGCTCGGACATCATCAGCAGGACTCCACGCACATTGCCGCCGACGTGATCACCGTGGGATTCACGCACCGCATCGCGCGCCTGGAAGTTTCCGGCTTTCACGGCCGCGAGCCTGACGAGTTTCGTTGGGACATCAATTCCGGAAAGTTGGATTCCTGGTCCACGCGCCTCACCATTCAGCCGGGACAAAACTGGAGCGGCCAATATTCTTATGCGCGCATCGCGAGTCCCGAGGCGCTTTTCCCCGCGGAAGACCAGGAGCGCATGACCGCATCGGTCATGTACAACCGCCCCTTGACGAGCGGACGT
>JBBRPU010000284.1:0-4857 GCA_038227545.1 Candidatus Acidiferrales bacterium | reverse complement strand
CACGTGCGGATTGTAGTACGGGCTGCCGGCCGTAACATTCACAAGATGAATTTGCAGTTTTTCCAGCAGCGCCAGGAACTGCTCACTCTCTTCGAAGTCAGGCATGGTTGGATTTTGTGCATTCACACCGAATCCCCACAGGTAAGGAACCAGGCCCTCATGAGCCTCCGGAATACCCCGACCCGGCTTGCCGGTTGCCGATGCCGCCGGGTCCGCGACAAATGGCACCGTATCAAAAATTGAGACGCGCACCGCGATCTGCAATCCTGGGACGCCTGCGCGTATACCGCTGACCACTTCGCGCAAAAACCGCGATCGGTTTTCGAGGCTTCCCCCGTACTTCCCTTCGCGGGTGTGCGCACTCAAGAATTCGTGCCCCAGATAACCGTGGCAATGCTTAACGTCCACAAAGTCGAAGCCCGCTTCCTTGGCCAGTTGGGCCGCGCCAATGAAGTCTTCAATGATCTGGCCAATCTCCATATCGGTCAGCAGCGGATAATCCGGCGGCAACCCCAGTCGCTTGTCCAAAATTGGATGGCGATAAAGAATTCGCGGCTCAGGCTTGCTGTGCTCGTTGGGACGGCAATATCTCCCTGAATGTGTAAGTTGCAGCCCGATCAACAGCCCGTCGTCCGAGCCTGTAGCCTCGCGATGGCCTTCCATCAAACTGGCGCGCAACTGCCGCAAGCCGTGCACGGTATGTTTCGCGACCACCAACTGATGCGGATTGGCCCGCGCGGAATGCGATACCGCCGCAGCTTCCCCACCCCAAATCAATTTTGCGCCGCTGGTGCCCAGCCGCCGCCAGCGCCGCAACATGCTCTCCGTGATGTTGCCGGCGGCGGTGGCATCCCAGCCTTCCATCGGGTGCACGGCGATTCTGTTCGTCAAATGGATGCCGGCGCGCGAAAGCGGCCGCAGCAGCGGCGAGTCGGGCCCGGAAGCAAGGCTGGACTCGCAGGGGATATCGAGTCCGAGGGCGAGCAGATGTTCTCTGAACCGTGAAACATCCTTGACCGTTCCCAGGCGCAACACCGGCAAATTCATGGTGGAGTTTCCCCAATAAATCTATCACCTTCCGCAAAAGAGCTTGGACAAAAGTGCCGCGGTCACATATGTTTCTGTGGCCCGATGGAGGCGGTCGAGCTTCGTGTCCACTGTTCAATCGAACGGAATTTTCTACGGCTGGTGGATCGTTGCCGCGGCATTTCTTAATCTCTTTTTCGCAGTGGGCATCATTTTTTACGGATTTCCGGTTTTTTACCCCGCGCTCGTCGAGTCGCTCGGATTCACGCGAGCGCAACTGACTCAAGGGTTCCTGCTTGGGTTTCTGATTGCGGGCTTGCCCTTCGGTTTGGCTGCCGGGGTGGTCATAGATCGCCTCGGCGCGCGATGGGTAATCCTCTGCGGGGTTTTCCTGGTGGGCATTTCGCTGATGCTCATGGGCTGGATGACCAAGTTGTGGCATTACGAGTTGCTGTGCATTACCGAAGTGCTCGGCTACGTCCTCGCTGGGCCGATCGCCAATCAAGTGCTGGTTGCCAAGTGGTTCGAAGCGCGACGCGGCCGGGCGATGGGGTACGTTTACCTGGGTCTGGGACTCGGCGGAGTTGCTTCTCCGATGTTGAGCAACTACTTAATTCGCAATTTCGGATGGCGCCACGCTCTCGAAGCGGTAGGCATGTTGATAATGGTCGTGCTCGTTCCTGTGGGGTTACTGCTCACGCGGTCGGCACCTGCGGACATGGGACTGCTGCCCGACGGGGCAATGCCTGCGAATCGCGCTACGCCTGGCCCCGGAAGTGCCGTTGGTGGCGGTAACATTCAGGCGGCCATCCGCAGCAGAAATTTCTGGCTCATCCTCGCGGGCTCTACATTGGTTGTGGGCGCTATCGGCGCGGTCATTCAACACTTCATTTTGTTCCTGAAGGATCAGGGCTACTCCGCGACCGTGGCTTCGCGGTTTTTTACCGCTTTGCTGCTGGCCAGCCTTGGTGGCCGGGTACTGGTTGGGTATCTGGCAGATCGTTTCCGAAAGAAAAATATCATGGCTTTTTTTTACGCTACGCTGAGCGCCTCAGTGCTATTTATCGGCTTTTCGCATAGCCCGCTGGTTATTTGGGCTTTCGCGTTGCTCTTTGGATTTTCCATGGGCGCCGATTACATGCTAATTCCGTTGGTGACGGCCGAGTGCTTTGGCACGCGCTCTCTGGGAAAATTGCTGGCTCTGATTATCATGGGATATTCGCTTGGCCAGTGGGGAGCGCCCTGGATAGTCGGGCGAATTTTTGACGTGCGCCACAGCTACGAACTTGCATGGAAGGTTATCGCGTTCGCCGGATTAGCAGGAGCAGCGGCGATATTTGCGATAGCACCCGGCGCCGACAAGGCCTCGGCGTGAGATTTATTTGCTGCCGGAGTTTTGCAACTTGAAACTTAACCGCAGAGAATTTTCAGCGGCGCTATTGGGCGCCGCGGCGTTCCCCGCGACGCTGCTCGACGGGTTCTATCGATCTCCGCAGCGGCCGTCCATGTTGCTGCTGCGTGACGATCCCTTCAGCGGCTTGAATGTCCTGAAAGCTCGCCGCAACGCTGGCCACCGGCCATCGGAAGACATTCCGGGATGGGCGTTGTCCTGGCAGCTCACCGGAAAGAGTGAGTTTGCCGAACGGGCCATCGCCGCCATCAGGGCATTGCCCGCGCCACAAAAGGGCCCGGCCTCTCGTTTCTGGATGCAAGACGTCGGTTTGTCGTTGGCGTTCGACTGGCTCTACGAGCATCCGGCGTTCGATGCCACGTTGAAAGAGAGCGTGGCGAGCCGTCTGGTGGACAGCGCGGCGACGGTGCTGGCTTTGCCGGATCTGTCTGCGCCTGAACAGGCTTCCTTTCACAATTACACCCTGCGCTATATGGCCATCGCGTGCTTCGCGCTTGCAGCCGCGCGTGGCCATCAGGGCGTGGCGGAGCGTTCCGCGAGGCTTCGCGAAAACGCAAAACACGCGTTCAGAAACATTCTCGAAACCACGCAACTGGTGACGCCCCAAGGGAGCTATCACGAGTCCATGGACTATTTTCGCATCACGCTGGCCCCACTGGCGCTGCTCGCGGAACTTCAGCGCACCACTATGTCCATTGATCCCGCGCGCCAGTACACCGTTTTTGGCAGCATTGCAGCCACGTATCTGTACAAACTGTTGCCAGATGGAACGCCTTCGCGCGAAGGCGACAACGAATATCCGATCCTTGATGATCGGGACACCGCGTTGCTGGGATATTCGGTGCATCGCTTTAAAGATCCTTACAGCGCGTGGCTCCTGCGGAAGAGTGGGTTCCTTCCGGGCAAATGGGTGCTGCCAGTGCTGGAATTTTTGTGGAACGACCCCGAAGTATTGCCGCGTGACCCTGCGCTCTCCGAGCCTGCCGAACTTCCGCGGCAGCGATTCTTTTCGGGCGTCGGCCATTTAGTGCTGCGCAACGGCTGGAAGCCGGATTCGACCTGGATTGAATTCGATTGCGGGCCATACTTTTCGAAGCACCAGCATCTTTCGCAAAATCATTTTTCCATTTACCACCGCGGCTATCTGGCCATAGACAGCGGCGCGGACTATACCGACACGGAGAGCCCGCACTATCTGAACTACTATCGCCGCACGGTGGCACATAATTCCGTGTTGGTGTATGACCCGCGCGAGAAATTTTTCTGGTCCGACAATGTAGTGGATGCCGCCAATGATGGCGGCCAACGCATGGATTCAGCGCGTTTCTGGAACACCGTGCGCAGCGTAGATGACTGGGGGCGCACTCGAGAATTATGGAATCTCGGCACCATGCGCGTTGTGGATTATCGGCCAGGGGCGTATCACTATGCGCTGGGGGACGCCACAGCTGCGTACTCCGCCGCAAAGCTAAAACGTTTCACTCGCGAATTGCTGTATGTTCCGTCCTGCAACGTTTTGATGGTGTTCGACCGCGTCGTCAGCACCAATCCGGATTTTCGAAAAGTATGGCTGTTGCACGGCGTCAGTGAGCCGGACCTCAGCGCTGCGGGACAAAGCGAGTCGCGCGGCGCAACAAATTATGACGGCGCGAAAGACTTTACATTCCGTGACGCCGACGGTGAATTGATGGTCCACTGCCTGCTGCCCGAGAAACACCTCGTCACCAAGCGCGGTGGCCTAAACAATGAGTTTTGGACTCCTGGCGATGAGCGGGGCGGGGAGTGGGGTAGCGGCGAGAATTGGCCGCTAGAGCCCGCGGAGGGTGGACCGCTTCCAGGGGATCCGCGGTTGCACGCGATGTGGAAGAAATTCTGGGGCGACGACTTTCAAAAGCTGGAGCATTCGAATCGCAAAAATGTCGTGCCGGGCGCGTGGCGAGTGGAAGTGTCTCCCGCGGCACCCGCAACCGAAGACCATTTTCTGCATCTTCTGGAGATCGGCAGCCGTGGGGAGACCGGCAAGCATCGCGTCGAATTGTTACGTGGGCAGAACGTCGCGGGCGCAGCATTCGAATCCGGGCCCATGGCATTGTTCAATACGGGCGTCTCGCCGCTGATCGAAGGAGAGGTGACGCTGCCAGCCATGGCATGTAAGCAACTCTTCGTGTCAGGACTAAAAGAGAATGCGCTGTACGAAATTATTTTTGCGGGGCCAAACATCACCACTCCGACTTCGATCGCCGGTCCTGGCATCGGGGTGCAGACCGAGCACGTCCGCTGCAACGACAAAGGTGTTGTGTCGTTGCCCTGGCCTGATGGCCACAGCAGCAGACTACGCATCCGCCAAGTCTGACAGGCTCGTTCCTCGGCAGCGCAGCAACAAATAAAAAGGGACGGCGCATGAAGCGCCGCCCCTCGCT
>JBBRPU010000283.1:0-4861 GCA_038227545.1 Candidatus Acidiferrales bacterium | reverse complement strand
TCATCGAACGCGCCACGGACGCCGCAAAATCCGCGGCATTTCCCGAAGCCGAGCGCGGAGCATACACGGCTACGCTCACACCTTCCGCCTGCTGCGGGTTCAGCAGCAAATTTCCCGCTACGAACGTTCCGTTCGGCGCCGCATTCTTGCATTCGAAGGTGTACACAATGCGCTGGCCGTCTACGGGATTCTTGCCGGCCACGGAGCTCGGCGCCAAAGCCTTGCCGGTTCCGGCAACAGCGAACGTATCCGGCACATTCAGATGGAAAGTTCCCGTGTAGCGGTTCGAAGGGTAATCCGTCAGCGGAAACCACCGCGAAGGCAGCAGCAAATAGGCGCCATCGTGATTGATCGCCGCCGCGCGCACGCCTGGGACCGGACTGTTCTCCTCATTCGCCAGCAATCCCGAATAAGTGAACGTCAGCGACAAATGCCCTCCCGCCGCCACCGGCGTCGGCACCGTCACAATCAGAAACAACGCATTCTGGTGATCGCGCTCAAACGTAAGCGACTTGCCGTCGGCCGACTTGACCTCTTTAACCTCGAGGTTGGGGTGCAACTCGACGCGCACGTTTCCGGAAACTTCCAGCGATTTGAAATCCACTTTGGCAGTGGCGGTAATAGATTGCCGGATGGTATCCAGCGTGGCCGCTACATCGTAATTTTCCGCGACGAAAGCCACGGGACGCGGTTGTTGCGCCCTCAGCGATCCGGCCGCCAGCAGTAGCAAGGGCATCAGCCCCACGCGCACCATCGGCCTCAAAATTTTCTCACCCAGGGCCATCGGACCCCTTTCAAGTTTGCCAGTTGGAATCGGAGCACCGTTTGGCGCGCCGCGCTTATCACCTTCTAATAGGATACCAAACCCCTCACTTCGCGTTGCTTTGCGCCAACCGCAGTTGGCGCACGATGGCGTCGGCCGCCCTTTCCACCGCTCCGGGCGAACCTAACAGCCGTGTTACCTCCGCCAGCCCTCGCTGCATCTCTGCGAGCTTCTCGCTGCTTTCATTGGATGCCGAAAGCAGCGGCTTGGCTTCGGCCACCACCCGCTGCGCGGTGAAGTCGTCCTGAATCAGCTCCGGTACCACCGCCCGGCCGGCAATCAAATTGACCATGCCGAAGAACTTGGTGCGCACCAGCGGTTTGGCCAGCCGCGCGGTCATCGGTGAGAGCCTGTAGATGACGATCATCGGCTTGCCGAGCAGCGCCGCCTCCACCGTGGCCGTGCCGCTCGACACGATGGCCAGGTCCGCCGCGCCCAGCGCGTCGTACGTTGAGCCGGATACAAATCGCAGCGACTTGTCCTCAGGAAAAAATGCCTCTAACTCCATCTTTCTGATTCCTGGCGCTACCGCGATCACTGTTTGCAGCTCCGGAAGCGAAACTTTCAGTTGCGTCAATGCTTCAGCCAGAACTGCGCCATGATGCGCGATCTCTCCCCGGCGGCTTCCGGGAAGAATCGTCAGAATCAGCTGGCCTGGATCGAGGTCATGATCCGCGCAAAATTCCGCGCGCGTCTTGCTCGCACGCACATTGCCCACCAGCGGGTGCCCGATGAACTCCACCGCCACTCCCGCGTCGCTATAAAATTTCTCTTCGAACGGAAAAATACACAGCGCTTGCGCAAACCTGCGCCGCACGAGGTTTGCCCTCCACGGCCTCCAGGCCCAGAATTGCGGGCAGATGTAATAAATGTTTCGAATATCCAGCGGCGTTAGTTTGCGCGCCAGGCGCAAGTGAAAGCCGGGGAAATCGGTGAGGATGGCCAGCGGCGTGCGCCGCTTTCGCGCTTCCTCAACCAATCGTCCCATCGCTCGCCGCAGCGAAGGGAGCTGTTTCAGAACCTCGGTGATTCCGACGACGGCCACCTCTGAATAATCGACGATGATCTCTACGCCGGCCGCGCGCATCTCCGGCCCGCCCATTCCAAAAAGGGCAACGTCCGCGCGTTCCTTTAGCGCCGTTGCCAGGCGCGCCGCGTACATGTCTCCGGAAGCTTCGCCCGCGGATAGCAGAATTGGCGTAGCGGTCATGATGGTGTGTTGGACGCTGTGCTTAGCAATGTGAGGAATGCAATTAACATTGCATTTGTTCTACGCAGAAGTTTTTTTCAATCATTCACCGGCAAACGGAGTCGGTAATCTCGACGGTTCGACCGACGCCACCGGCAGGTGCAGCTCCTGCTCTTTGTATTGCAACTGGTACAGCCGGTAATAGATTCCGCGTTGCGCAAGCAATTCCTGATGCGCGCCTTGTTCTCTCAGACGGCCTTTGTGGAACACCAGGATGCAATCGGCGTGTTGAATGGTGCTGAGCCTGTGCGCGATCACCAGTGCGGTGCGGCCGGAAAGCAGACGATCCAGCGCTTCGCGAATCAGGAGCTCCGTCTTGGTATCCACGCTGGAAGTCGCTTCGTCCAGAATCAGGAATCTGGGATTGTGCGCCAGCGCGCGCGCAAAATTGATCAATTGTCGTTGCCCGACCGACAAAGTGGAGCCGCGCTCGTTGACTGCCGTATCCACGCCGCCGGGCAGCGCGCGGATGAAATCGCCGAGCCCTACCTCGTCCACGGCGTGTTCCACGCTGTCTCGATTAATTCCCGCAGTGCCCAGCCGTACGTTCGATTCAATGGTGCCGGAAAATAAAAACGGATCCTGCAACACGATCCCGAATTGCCGGCGCAAATCCTGCAGCTGAATCGTGCGAATATCCATGCCGTCCAGCAGAATCTGCCCGCGTTGGATGTCGTAAAAACGCAGGAGCAGGGAAATGAGCGTAGTTTTTCCCGCGCCAGTGTGGCCCACAATCGCCATGGTCTGGCCCGGTTCCACTTTGAAAGAAACGTCGCGCAGCACCCAATCGTCTTCCCGCGGCTCACTGGCGTGCCGGTAAGAGAACCACACGTTGCGAAATTCGATCTCGCCACGCGGCTCGCGCAAGGGAATCGCTTTAGGATCGCTCGCGATAGTCACGGGCTCATCCAGTAGCCGGAAAATTCTTTCCGAGGCGGCCATCGCGGACTGCAAAATATTAAACTTCTCGCTCAAGTCCTGAATCGGGCGGAAAAAACGCTGCGCGTACTGCATGAAGGCCACTAGCACGCCCAGCGTCAACGCGGGCTTCAAGCTTCCGGCGTTGGCAAAAATGCGCAGCCCGCCGACCCACAAGGTCAACGCGATCGCCGCCACGCCCAGGAATTCCACCGTAGGATAAAAAAGCGCGAACGCCAGGATGGCATCCTTATAAGCCTGCATGTGATCGCGATTGCGCTTGATGAACTCCACACGCGCGCGCCGCTCGCGGTTGAACACCTGCACGATACTCATTCCCGAAATATATTCCTGCAGGAAGGCATTGATCCGCGCGATGGCGGTGCGAATCCGCCGGTTGGCTTCGCGAACGAATTTGCGAAAAATGAAGGTGACCGCCAGGATCAGCGGCACCGCCGCCAGCGCCGCGAGAGCCAACTGCCAGTTCAAATACAGGAGGTAGCCGGCCATGACCAGCAGCAGGAAGAAATCGTTGATCATGGTAACTACGCCGGCCGCGAACAAATCGTTCAGCGCGTCCACGTCGGTGGTGACGCGCGTAACCAGCCTGCCCACGGGATTCTTGTCGAAATAACTCATGGACAGTCGCTGGATATGCCCGAAAATTTCCTGCCGCATGTCGTACATCGTTTGCTGGCCGACGCGCTGCATGATGCGAATCTGCACGTACTGCGCCAGAAAATCAAAAAACAAGACCAGCAGGTAGATCAGGCTGATGAGCACCAGCCCGCGCCGCGCCGCCTCTAGATTGATGGTTTGTGAAATCGCCGGCGTCAGGTAGTGGTCAATCGCCACTTGAAATAATTTTGGGGGAGCCAGCTCCAGCGGCGTCACCGCCAGCGTCAATGCCAGCGCCAGAATCACCCGCCATTTGTACGGGCGCATGTACGCGAGCAAACGCCGCATCAATCGCGAGTCGTATGCTTTTCCTAGCGCTTCTTCTTCGTGTGCGTTGCTCATGCGCGTTCGAGTTCTTCTTCCAGCAATTGCTTCTGATAAAGGTCCGCGTAGTATCCGCCGCGCGCGATCAGGTCGTCATGCTTTCCGCGCTCGGTAATCTGTCCGTCACGCAACACTACGATCTGGTCGGCTTCCTGCACCGTGGAGGTGCGATGCGAAATCAGAATGGTGGTGCGTCCCGCCATGATTCCGCGCAGCCGAGAAAGAATTCGCTCTTCGGTCTGCGTGTCCACCGCGGAAAGGGAATCGTCCAGAATCAGAATCCGCGGATCTCTGACCAGCGCGCGCGCAATCGCGGTCCTTTGCTTTTGTCCGCCGGACAGCGTGATGCCGCGCTCGCCCACCATGGTTTCGTACTTTTCCGCGAAATCTTCGATATCGCCTTCCAGGTTGGCGACCTCGGCGGCTTCGCGCACGCGCTCCGCGTCGTACTGCGGCAAGCCGAATGCGATATTTTCTCCCAGCGTGTCGCCGAATAAATATGTTTCTTGCGGCACGTAGCCGATGGCGCGTCGCAATGTTTCCAGCGGCCATTCGCGAATGGGCCGCCCGTCAATCAGCAATTCGCCGTTCGGCGCATCCCATAAACGCGCCACTAGCGCCGCCAGCGTAGTTTTCCCGCTGCCCGTGGGCCCGATGATCGCGACCGTGGAGCCCGCCGGAATCCGCAAATTTATTTTGCTCAGAATCGGGTGGAAGCCATTCGTGGCCGCCCCAGTCCCGTTGGAAGGAATGCCCTTGGCCAGCGCTGTGGCTGCCGGCGAGGACGACGTGCCGTTAGCCGGCGCCCCATCGCCCGACAGCATCGTGGGATACGCAAATGTTAGATCGCGAAACTCAATCTCGCCCTG
>JBBRPU010000282.1:0-4863 GCA_038227545.1 Candidatus Acidiferrales bacterium | reverse complement strand
GAACTGGTCGCCGCCGGAGAAGCGGCTACTCGAGAGGTGCTGCCAAGAATTCGCGAACTGGTGGGCCTGAACGCACCCGAAATTACCGCGTCATAAGCCACAATAATACTGATAGACACACAACCACACATAACGGCGCGAGATAACTTTGAAGTAAAATTATGGGTATCGCTAGCGCCCGGCGGCCGGACGTCAGCCGAACGGCCGAATCTTTCTGTTCTGGAGACTCTAATCTCCGGAGACTCTAATCAGGGATTGAGCGGCTTGGCTGGCCCGAAGTTCCCAGAATGCGGGCGCCCTTCAATCCATCGATTCAGTGCAAACCTCAATTCGTCTTGATTGCACCAATGTTCAAGGATTCTGCCGTCCTGGCCAATTGGCGAAATATTGAATCCCTCTTCGACGTCTTCCCAATACATAACATCGCCCAGTTTGCGGGCCACAACAGCCACAGTTTCGGTGTTCCCGTAACGCAGAATCGGCGCGAAATATGGCTCAACGGAAACTTGGCGAAATAGCGCTACTTGCGCGGGGTCGCATTCCGCTAGCTCCCGTTTAACGATGTCTACTACTTCGGCCAAAGTGGCCGCCTTCCATTCCACAGGTAGCTTCCTTTCCATTTCTTCGGACCAAGTTAGTTGGCAGCCAGGGACAACGAGAACTTCCAGCTAACTTTTGACCGCCAGCCGCGGCTCAACGCTCACTTCCACCACCACCGGCTGCCCTTCGCCCTTGCCTCGCTGCGTCAACCACGCGCCCAGCCCTTCTGCAAATCGCTCCGGGGTCAGCCGAAAACTCGACTCAATTTTTCCGTCCGCCACCGGCAAAGTATCGTCGAACTCCGCCGCATTCGTAAAATTGCGCATGCAGAATTGGTCGAGCCATTCCAGCGGGCACGGCTTCGCTACGCCGCGGATCACGACCGTGACATTAAGTTTTTGTGCGTACATGGAAGCTTATACTACAGAGAATAATCAGAAGCTTAACGGGAATCTCGCGCGAGTCGGAAATCTACGAAATGCGCGGCCGCTTCACGGAATGCGCCAACCCCATCGCTTCCAGCGTCCAGATGAAATACCAGCCAATGTCCGGCTGCCACCAGCGCAAGCCCAGCCGCGCCGACCCCGCGTGCGTGTGATGATTCTTGTGCCAGTTTTCGCCCCATGCCGCCAGTTGAAACGGCCCCAGCCACCACACATTCTTGCTGGCGTCGCCTTCGGTCACGTGATCGAGATGCGTCAGGCTATTCACAAAACACTGCATATGCAGCGTGTACACCAGGCGAATCGCACCCAGCCAGAAAAAGCCCATCCACCCAAATCCCAGAATCGGCCCGATGAAAATAGACAGAATAATGACCGGTGTCTCCAGGTAGCCCCACGCCGCATAAATGCCGCGATTCACTTCCGGAGCCCAGCGCTGCCGGTCCGCCGGTGGCGTCTGATACAGCCAGCGCAGATGCGCCCACCAGAATCCGCCCTGCTGCGGACTGGAAATATCATTCGGCGTGTCGGTGGTGGAATGATGCTGCCGGTGATAAGCCACCCAGCTGGCGGGATGCCCCGAAGCGTTGAAGACCGCCCAGAAAATTAAAATTTGCTCGATGACCGGATGGGTCTTCAGCGTCTTGTGCGCCAGCATGCGGTGATAACACACCGTCGTTCCCAGGCCGCCGAAGGCGATAAACAGCGCGGCTAATCCTAAAACTTTCAGGCTGGGCAGCGGAAATAAAATGATTCCCACAATGGCCAGCGTGTGAATAATTACCAGGAAAGCGAAAACTCCCTCTTTGCGGCGCACTGGTTTCCAGAATGGACGGTCCCAGGGCCGTGCTTGTGCGGTTGCCACTTGACTCATGTACTCTCCGGATGAGCTTGGAGCGTTCCAAGCCTTTATGAGGTGTATGTCTTTTGAAGACATATACACAATACCATTTTCCAGCCACTCTGAGTTCGCTTCTGTCTAAAAAGAGACAGTTTTTAGTCACCTCGGCATTAATTTAATTTAATCCCGTGGGAAATACAGCGTTTCCCCCTGCAGGTAAAATAATTGTGTAGCAAAATAGCTATTCCAGCGTGCGTCCGTTCGAATAGCGCTCACGCGGGTTTGGTTCACCGCAATATCCGAAAGAAGGGGACCCATCTTGCGTTATTTTTGTCTCATTTCCGATTACGACGGCACCCTCGCTCACGATGGCCAGGTTACTCCCAGCACTCTCGAAGCGCTGAAGCGCGTCAAAGCGTCCGGCCGCAAACTCGTGCTGGCCACCGGGCGCGAGCTGCCCGATTTGCTGCGCGTGTTTCCAGAAATCTCGCTCTTCGATTTGGCCGTCGTGGAAAATGGCGCGCTGCTTTACAATCCTGCCACCGGCGAGAAAAGGCTGCTCGCGGAACCTCCTCCGCTGGCCTTCTCCGAAGAACTGCGCCGGCGCGGCGTCTCCCCGCTTTCCGTCGGCGAATGCATCGTCGCCACCTGGCACCCTCACGAAAATGAAGTCCTTGATGTCATTCGTTCATTGGGCCTCGAGCTCCAGGTTATCTTCAACAAAGAAGCCGTGATGGTGCTGCCTTCCGGCGTCAACAAAGGCACCGGCGTGCGCGTCGCGCTCGATGAATTGGGACTCTCCACCCACAACGCTTTGGGAGTCGGCGACGCGGAAAATGATCACGCCTTCCTGGGGATCTGCGAGTGCAGCGTCGCCGTGGGCAATTCCCTGCCCGCGCTCATGGACCGCGCGGACGTGGTCACCAAAGCCACGCACGGCGCGGGCGTGGAAGAAATCATCGAACAATTATTGGCCGATGATTTGCGCAGCTTGCAGCCGCGTCTGAAGCGTCACGAAATTCTTCTGGGACGCACCGAGAATGGCGAAGAATTCTGCCTCGGTCCCTACGGCACGCGCGTCGCGGTAGCTGGCCCGTCCGGCGGAGGGAAGTCTACCGTCGTCACCGCCATCGTGGAGCGCCTCATTCAAAAGCAATATCAGGTGTGCGTTATTGATCCCGAAGGCGACTACGACGACTTCGCGCAGTTCGTCACGCTGGGTGCCGCCGACCGCATCCCCGGAATTTCAGAAATCCTGGAAGTATTGAAGAATGCCGGCTCGTCCATCAGCGTCAATCTCCTCGGCGTACCCGTCGCTGATCGCCCCAGCTATTTTGTCGGACTGATTCCGCGCTTGCAGGAGCTTCGCGCGCGCACCGGGCGCCCGCACTGGATCGTGATTGATGAAGCCCATCATCTTCTGCCGTCGGAGTTGGATTCCGCATCTCTCAGCATTCCCTCAAGCCTAGGAAGCTTCGCGCTCATCACCGTGCATCCGAAAAGCGTCTCGCGCGCGCTGCTCGAGACCGTCAATTGCGTCGTCGCCATCGGCCCGGATCCCGCCGCGATAATCCAGGAAGTGAACGATGGCGCCGGAAAAAACTGGTCTTTGCCACAGCCGCTTTCGAACGGCCGGCCCGGTCCGGAAGTGCGATCCGGTGAGATTTTTGTCTGGCAACCTCCAGAAGCCAACCCGCCCGTCAAGGTTTCCCTGCAAATGGCCAAAGCGGAATTGCGGCGTCACAAACGCAAATACGCGGAAGGCGCGCTCGGCGAAGACAAGAGCTTTTATTTCCGCGGCCCGCAGGGAAAGTTGAATCTGCGCGCGCAGAATTTAACCCTGTTCATGCAGATTGCCGAAGGCGTGGACGAAGCCACCTGGGCCCATCATCTGAAAAGGAACGATTACTCCACGTGGATACGCGAAGCCGTCAAAGACCACACCGTCGCCGACGAAATAGCGCTAATCGAAAAGAACGCTCGCTTGCAGCCGGCCGAAAGCCGCACTCGCATTCTCGAAACTATTCGCAAACACTACACCGCACCAGCCTGATTACGGAGTTCTCACGGCCGCGCAAAACTGCGGATTTGAGCAAGGAATCCGCCTTCCCGGACCGGCCCTCCTAAAGTTTTTTTTATGCCGAACTTACAGCAAACACCTTATTGAAGGATCTCCCCCACACCGCTATCTTCGCTTTATTATTTTGCTGCACAACCTCACAACGGATAGGCGCTTGGCCCCGAACACAAGCGCCTATCCTCCCTCCTCCAATAGCTCTAAACAGGAGATTTGTGGCGCGCGCTTAGTGTCACGAAACCAGCCCTCGCCCGCACGCTTGCGCCTGGGTCTTTTCCTAACATAAACTGGTTTTGTCGCGTCACGCCGCCTGGACTCTCCCCTTAAATTCCCACTTCTGCGCTGGGGCAGGCACGGCCGGTTACCGCGGATTAGCTGACTATTTAGGGGCCCGTACGCTGGGGCGCTTTTTCAAGGGGATTTCGCTTGGGCACTCCGCTGGAAAACTGGGTAGATGACGCGGCAAAGCTGACCCGGCCAGACCGCATCGTGTATTGCGACGGCTCCGACGCCGAAAACCAGCAAATTTTGGCAGAGATGTTGCGTGACGACGCCTCCCTCCCGCTCAACGAAAAAACCTACCCGAATTGTTACCTGCACCGAAGCAGCCCCAATGATGTCGCCCGCACCGAGCACCTCACGTTCATCGCCGCTCCTGCCAAAGACGATGTCGGCCCCACCAACAACTGGATGGATCCCGACGGCGCGAAAAATAAGGTCGGAGCCCTGCTGAATGGCGCCATGCGCGGCCGCACCATGTACGTGATCCCCTACATCATGGGGCCGGCAGGATCTCCCCTCAGCAAAATCGGCGTCGAAGTCACCGACAGCCCCTACGTGGTAGCCAACATGCGCATCATGTCGCGTATGGGAAAAGTCGCGCAGGACCGCCTCGGCGCCTCCGATGATTTCGTGGCTGGCCTGCACTCCCTGGGCGACCTCGACCCTTTACGCCGCTACAT
>JBBRPU010000281.1:0-4880 GCA_038227545.1 Candidatus Acidiferrales bacterium | reverse complement strand
GCATTGATCAGTTTTGCCGAATCGTAACCAACCCCCGCTTTGAAGACTGTCTCCACGTTCTCTATATCTTCAATGTGCTTCGAAGGATCGCCTTTTATCAGCACCAGGTCCGCCTGTTTACCGGCGGCCAGCGTGCCGATACGCTCGTCCTGTCCCAGATATTTTGCGCCATTCTGCGTGGCGATCTGTATGGCCTGCACCGCACTGAAACCCGCCTCCACCAGCAGTTCGACTTCGCGCTGATCTCCGAATCCCGGCAGCGCCCCACCATTTCCTGTGGGATCCGGCCCCGCCAGCAGCAACCCTCCCGCTTTCACGAACTCCACTTCAAAATCCATTTCTTTTCGCAGCAGTCCGGTCATCGGCGCGTCCAGCGCGATTCCCGCGCGCGCCGTCAAATAACTCTGCGCCGCTTCCGGCGAAAGCGCCGCCAGCACCCGCGGCTGCAGTTTCGGCCTTCCCGGAACCAGCGCGTCGAACACCGGCAGCGTGGAAGTCACCGCCACATGGTGAGTCACCAGATCGCGGATCAATCCTTGTACTTGCGGCCCGTTCACGTCTAGTTGCGACCAGCTTTTGCTCCCGCCGCTTGGGCACACATCCGCTTTCTTTTCCGCCACAAATTCTGTATCCGCAAATACTGGTCCGTGCTCCAGGTCGTCAATTCCCATCGCGATCGCTTCCGGCCAGGTCACCGAACACAAATGTCCCGTCAGCTTCAAGTTGTGCGCGTGCGCCGCCTGAATCGCCGCTCCCAATGTCTCGCGCGGAATATTCATGTACGCCTTGAACGACGTCATTCCTTCGCTCGCCCAGTAGTCCACCATCCGCCGCGCCTCGTCTGGGTTTTTCAATTCCTGCATTTGCGCGAAACGAGTTGGCGCGCCTTCCAGATACGGAGCCGTCGCGTCAATACTTGGCCCCGGCATCTGATTCGCATCAATGCGCCGTTTCACTTTCAAATCCGCGTAAGGTTCGACGCTTCCGGTTGTGCGCATCGTCGTCACCCCTGCCGCCAGATAAAGTCGCGGCGCGGTGTAAGGAATCTCCGCAACTATAAGTCCCGGTTCCTCCAGACTCCCGGTCGAAGTCTGCAGCGTAATTGAATCCGTGTAATACAAGTGGTTGTGCATCCCCACGAGGCCAGGAATCACCGTGTACCCCGCACGATCCAGAATTTGCGCGCCGCTCGGCTTCTGCGCCGCCGATGCCGCTCCGATCCATTGAATTTTTCCATTCGCGACAATTACCGCCTGGTCTTCTTTCGCCTCTGCGCCCGTTCCATCCACCACCCGCACATGATCCAGCACAAATGTCCCAGCGCTCACGCTTACGAACGGCGCAACATCAGGCCCGCTCGGAGCGCCGGCACTTTGCGCCGCCGCGTTCCCACCAAACACCAGACAACTCAGCATCACCAGCCCACGCATCACCCAACCTCCACGATTTCTGCTCACAACAGCGGCGCTAGTCTATCCCACTTGGGGCGTTCACACGGTTGATCTACGGAGGACTCGGGACGAAGTAAATCGGGAACTAGAAGGTGCGTAGCAATTCACAGATCGCGTTCGTGAAAGTTATAAAGCGCAATCGTCAGCGCCACCAACAAATACACCGCGGCATAACCGACCATCGCCGCACTTGGCGCCGAAGCGCTCGAAAACGGACTGAACTGCAGCGACCGCGTCAGCGAAGACTGCATCTCAAACGATGCTCTCCGCCAAACCGATTCGCTGGGCATCAACAAGCTCGACACAATTCCCAGCGTCACCAGCCTTGGACTGGTCGTCAGCGCGCCAATCTGCTCGATCCATCCGCCCACAAACGCCAGTCCGTGCATCCCCAGCACAATCACTCCATTCGTCAGTGTCGAAAATTTCGTCCCGCATGAGAACGTAACCGTCAGCAACAGCAGGCACTCCAGGTAAACGAGCAGCGCGGCCATCACCGTTCCATGCGGCCGCACGCCGCCAATCACATATCCCACCGCCGCCACGCCCCCAAACATCCCGCCCACATAAATCGCAATCATCCCCGAGAAACCCATCCACTTGCCCATCAAAATTTCCCACCGCGGCAGCGGCTTCGTGGCAATCGCCTGAATCGTTCCCGAAGAAATCTCGCCCGATAACGTATCCACCGAAGTAAGAATGGTCATCACTACCGCCAGCATATTCACCGCATAAAATCCGATCTGCAGCAGCGCCGCCTGCACCTGGTGCACGATCAATGGCGGAACGTTGTGGCTCGTCGCGTCTTTCACTTGAAAGTGCAGCCCCGTGGAGAACAGCGCCAGGAATGCCGCCCCGGCAATCATCGCCGTCCACAAAATCTTTCGCCGCGCCGCTTCGCGAAATGTCACCCCCGCCATGATCCACGCGCCGCTCACAGCCCCTGGTCCTCGCCCATAATCTTCAAAAATAAATCTTCCAGCGATACATGTTCCGGGCGGTATTCAAACACGTCCGCTCCAGAAGCCACCAGGTGCCGCAGAATTTCAGGAAGCACATGGGCGGAGCGGGGAACTAGTGTCAGCCTTTCGCCATCCAGTCGCGCCCCGGTGCCCCATTTCTCCAAACCGCTGACCGCCTCGCCGGAAAGCCTGCGCACCCGCGCCGCCAGCCGCACCTCGCCTTCAGGATTGGCGCGCAAATCGTGGCTCGCCACCACGCGCCCTTCCTTGATGAACACCACCCGATCGCACGTAATCTCAATTTCGCTCAGGATGTGCGAGTTCAAAAAAATCGTCGCGCCCCGCTCGCGTTCCGCGCGAATCACATCGCGCACCAGCCGCCGCCCCATCGGATCCAGTCCGGAAGTCGGCTCATCCAGAAACACCAGCTCCGGCTCGTGAATCAGCGCTTGCGCCAATCCCATGCGTTGCAACATGCCTTTGGAAAAATCGCGCAGGCGCTTCTCGCGATGTGGAGTAAGCCCAACCAGTTCAAGCAGTACCGGAACGCGCTCGCGTAATCGCGCCGCATTCATCCCGCAAAGCCGTCCGTGTAACCGCAGCAGCTCTGTGGCCGTCAGCCACGTATAAAAACGAAAATCTTCCGGCAGGAATCCAATCTTCCGCCGAACTTCCACATCATCGGATGGCGCGCCCAGGACGAAAGCTTGACCGCTGCTCGGTTTCACCAGCCCCAGCAGCATTTTGATGGAGGTGCTTTTCCCCGCGCCATTCGGTCCCAGGAATCCAAAAACTTCCCCGCGACGCACTTCGAGAGAAAGATTGCTCACCGCAACCTTCCTCCCGAACGCTTTGCGCAGATCTACCGTCCGAATGGCCAGATCATTGGCGTGTTCCAGGAAATCCTCCGGACACCAGGTTTCGGTTCGGGTGCGGTTTTTCCTCTTACACTTTCCGCGATGGCAACCTGAGTGCCGCACCCTTCGATTTCAAGGGTGCGGCTTTTGCTTTTGCATTTTTCAAGCGGTCAGCTTCACGAAAGCGAATTCGCCAGCGTCACCGCTTCACCCGCGTCGCCGTGCCCGACCAGTCCGTAGATAATCCCATTCTTCACCCAGATCAACACATAGTGCGGGTCACGATGTCCGGTGGAATTGATCAGCGTGCCTTGTACGCCGGCCACCTGTACCGGGGTGTACGTGCCCGCCGCGCGTGGAATCGGCAGCACCAGCGTGGATCTCCAATCAATGCTCTGCGCCAGCTCGCGCGCCTGCGTGGGACTCATCCTCGTCAGCTGAAATCCAATTTCCGCCAGCTGCTGAATATTCAGATCCGCCGGCACGTTCACTTGTGGCACCGGCGCTTCGATAAGCGCCAGGCAATTATTCGGTGTCGCTGCCGCCTGCACCGATTCACGTTGCTGCTGTGGCGTGTGTCCCGGGCCTCGGCCGTCTGTCACTTGGGGTCGCTCGCAGTTGCCATATTCCAATGCGATGCCCCGCGGCACGTTCACCGAAACTGCCGCGCCGTCAATCGTCGCCGGGACCAGTAGATCCGGCCGCCCCGCCTGATCCACCACGTCCTGCAAACGCTCGCGATCCACCGTCATATGAAACGCATGCTGACCTTGCACGGTAAATTTCGGCGCGTCCGTGCGCGCTTGAATCATCCGCACCGCAAATCCCGCCAGCTCGCTCGCGTCTTTCGCCGAGCTCACCTGTTGCGGTTTTTCATCCGCGGTGACCACCACTTTGTCCGACAACATCTTGCTCAGCATTTCCCCAAGCGGCCGGTTCCCGTCGAACGCCGAAAAATCCAGCGCCACCGGCTGTACCTTTTCCACTCGCAGAGTCGCCAGGAAACGCTGCGCCATGCTGCGTCCCGAAGGAAACGCCAGCGCCCCCAGAATAATTGTCGCCGCCATCGCGGTAATCCAAGCCGGACGCCAGCGCCGGTCGAACATCGGCGAAATCGCCGCCGGTTTTTTCACCCGGGCATCCTGCGTAACTCGAGCCTCGTGCCGCGCTTTGAACTGTGCAAGCGCCAAGTGCGCGTCCACGCCAACTTCACCAACACCGGCATCCAGCGCCGACAATCGCGCATTCACCGCCGCCGATGTGGCTTTCATCTCCCCCAAACGCTGAGCGCAGGACTCACAACTCGCCAGGTGCGCCTCGACCTGCCCGCACTCGGCTGCACCCAACTCGCCGTCCTGATACGCACGCAAAATATTTTCAGAAACACAATTCATACATCCTCCTCACCATAAAGTTCTCGATACCGCCGCGCAAATGCCGCCTCTGCACGAATCAACGACGTACCCACCGACCCTGTCTCCATCTCCAGCGCCGCGGCCAATTCCTTGTAGCTGTGCCCCGCAGTTCGCAGCAAAAGCAGTTGCGCCTGCGGCGGTTTCAATTCCGCCAAAACCATGCGCACCCGGTGCTGCGTCTCCGCACGCGCCATC
>JBBRPU010000280.1:0-4882 GCA_038227545.1 Candidatus Acidiferrales bacterium | reverse complement strand
CGCCCCAATACGGTAAGCCGCAAACCGCGCGCGACGGTTTCTACTTCAGGGAGTTCAGGCATGTGAGCAGTTCAACAAAATATCACAACGCGCGGTTCGGGCAGTGGAGTACGCAACGTCCGCCATTTTCAAACCAGCCTGTTTTTTGTGCGGCTAGTTCTTGTGGTAATTCGGATACGGCGGATGATCCGGTATCACCACCGGATTTTTCTTCAGTGCTTCCAGCGTAACCTGCACCGCTTTTTCCAGTTGCGCATCATGCCCCGCGGCAACCGAAATGGGATCATTTTCCACTTCGATGTCTGGAGCAATGCCGTGATTCTCCACTTCCCATTCTCCGTGCAGCCCGTAAATCGCTGCGCGTGGAGCCGTGACTCCACCTCCATCCAGCAGTGCCGGGAAGCCTCCGATTCCCACCAACCCGCCCCAGGTGCGCGTGCCTACCAGCGGCCCGATTTTGTCCTGGCGGAACATCCAGGGCAGCGCGTCGCCGCCCGAGCCAGACATTTCATTTATGATCATCGTCTTCGGGCCATAGATTTGCGCCAGTGGCGAACACCACTTCTCGCCTTCGCGCGTGGTTGCGCAATTCCGCAAAGGCCGCTGCAGCAAATCAATAATGTAATCCGCGATAGCGCCGCCATGGTTGTAACGCTCATCTATGACTGCCGCTTGCTTATCCGTCTGCGCGAAATAAAAGCGATTGAAGTTGAGGTATCCGCCGGTGGCAGTGTCGGGCACGTGTACGTAAGCGACCTTTCCGCCACTGAGCTCATCCACTTTGCGGCGGTTGTCTTCCTCCCATGCACGGGTGCGTAGGTCCGCCTCGTCCGCGATGGGAATCACGGTGACGTCGCGCGCGTCCTTACCGTCGGGATTTGGTCCGACTTTAATCCGGATCTGCTTGCCAGCGGTATTTTCAAAATAGCTGTAGACGTCGGTTGGCGGACGCACCTCCGCGCCATTCACTTCCAACAAATAATCGCCGACTTTCACATTTACTCCCGGCTGCGTAAGTGGCGCGCGTAATTCCGGGTTCCAATTCTCACCGTTGAAAATTTTGGCAAAGCGATAACGCCCACTTTCGACTTTGTAATCCGCGCCCAGCAGGCCGCTCTTAACTTCCGGGGTCTTCGGAATATCGCCGCCAATAATAAACATGTGCCCGATGGTCACTTCCCCCAGCATTTCCACGAACAGGTGATTGACATCCGCACGCCCGCCAACTCCCTTCAAATATGGCGCGTATTTCTTTTCCATGGCGGCCAAATCGAGTCCATGAGCGTGCGGATCGTACAAAAAGTCACGCTCGATACGCCACACCTCGTGATACATCTCGTTCCACTCCGCCCGCGGATCAACTTTCACTTCCATCTCGTCCAGCTTTACCGCGCCCTCGCCCGGTTTGGGAGCTGCACCAGTGGCCGCGATAAACCAGGTCGGCCCCTGCCCCTGGTGATACAGCACCTTCTCTCCGTTTGCCGACACCGCAAACCCGCTGAGTCCGGCAACGAATGGCTCTTGTTTCCTGGTGGTCAAATCGAATTTAGTTACCGAGGCCGGCGTCGGCGCGTTCAGCAGCGGCACATCCGGGATTTCGGTCAGAAACAGCGTGCCCGCTTTTCCAGCGTCCAGCGCGACGTAGTTCGCGGTCTTGATGGGCATGGCCACCACGCGCTGACCGATGCCGTCCAAATCTATAACTACCTTTACCGGCTCTTCTTTCTTCTCGTCTTTACCCTTTTCGTCATCCTTCGTTTTCCCCTTGTCCGTTGCACCTTTCTTTTTGTCCTTGTCTTTCTCTTTGTCCTTGTCACTGTCTTTTTTATCCGCATCTTTGGACTTATCGTCGGCCTTGGCAGCTTCGGCCTTTTCGTCATCGCTCTGCGGCTCAATCGGGTTGGGATCGTCTTTTTTCAGTACCACTGCGTACACGCTGCGCGACACCGGCCGTTGAAAACCTGACAAATCCAGCCACGTCAGCCCCAACCCCACATCCGTGCTTGCGGTGAAGTACAGCGCCTTCCCGCCTTTGTCGAACACCGGATAGCGGGCATCGCTGAGACCATCGGTGAGCTCGGAACTCTTGCGGTCCTCGAGCGAGTGCACAAACACCGCGCGCATATGATTGGGCAAGAATTTAGTGAAGGTCAGCCATTTGCTATCCGGCGACCACGACGGCGTCATAAACACTCCCCACGCGTCATACAAATCCGTATCCACCTTTACGGGTGCGGAATTGCCTTTCTCGACGTCCACGTACCAGAGGTTTAATCTTTTATCGGTGAAAGCAATTTTCTTGCTGTCCGGCGACCACGTGGGGCTGTAGAAAAAAGACCCCGGCTTGCCCAAATCAATTTTTTTTACTGCCCCCAAGCCGGATTGATCCACAATATGTAGCGCGTACTCCCCGGACTCATCCGAAAAAAACGCGATCCACTTGCCGTCCGGCGACCACGCCGGATCTCTTTCTGCGACTGCCGGCGTGCGGGTCAAATTTCTGGTATTCCCCTTTTCGCCGGGCACGGAGAAAATCTCACCGCGTGCTTCGAAGACCGCTCGCGCGCCGGAAGGCGATATGGCAGCGTTTGAAATCTTGTCCGCCACCTTTTCGAAATGCGGCCGCGTGGCGGGTAAGTCTCCGGCGATCCGGATATCAACTTTTTTGGCTTCGCTCGTCTGCGGATCAAAAAGGTAAATGCCGCCAAATTGCTCGTACACCAGCGCATCAGGTCCCGCGGAAAGCGATTTCACGTCCAGGCCTTTATTCTCGACCGCCTGCTTTACGCTTTTGCTCCTGGTGTCGTAAGAAAAAAGCGTTACCGGTCCATTGCGATCCGACAGAAAATAAATCGTTTCGCCCATCCAGACCGGCGCAAAATCATTTGAATTTTCTCGCGGCAGTTTCTCCAGAGACAGATCGCTCAGCTTCACGACGTACACTGGCGTCGTCTGCCCTCCGCGATATCTCTTCCATGATTCCTGCCACTTCAGATTGGGCACGTACGCGAATCGCGCGGCATCCGGCGAGTAGCCACCCTGCTCGGCGCGCCACATCGGCAGCACTTCCGGCACTCCGCCTTCCACGGCGACGGTGTATAGCCGGTTGAAATCGGCATACGCCACGCGGGCCGATCGAAATAAAATTTTCTTGCTGTCCGGAGTCCAGCCCACGACTACATCGGCACCCGGATGCCAGGTGAGCCGTCGCGGTTCGCCGCCGCTCGCAGGCATCACGAAGGCGTCCACGTTGCCGTCATATTCCCCGGTGAACGCAATCCATTTTCCATCAGGCGAGTACTCGGGTCCGGCTTCGTGTCCGCCGGTAGTCACCTGCCGGGCGTCACCGCCAGCGCGCGGCACGCTCCACAAATATCCCCCGTAGGCGAAGACAATCTCCGTCTTGCTCACAGTGGGCGCTTGGACCAGCAGCGGGGCATCTTCGGCCGCGCAACAAGCCCCTGCAAACGCCAGCAGTAAACCAATCGCCATCACCAGTCGCCTGAACATGAATCCCCCAGATAAGATTTCGTAACCACTAATTTTTCGCGGGCGGCGGCCAGAATCCCGGCTCGCTGATGACGCGCATGTCCTGCTTCTCCGCATATTTTTTCACCGCTGGACCGATTTCCGCGCTCTTACCGACTAGCGTGAACACCAGATTATCCGCCGGAAAATGTTTCTGTATCGCCTGCTGCGCCATTGCCGGAGTGATCGCGTCTATGCGCGCTTCAAGATCATTTATCTCCCGATCATCCAGTCCAAAAAACTCGTGCACGGCAATCAATTCCGCCAGCTGTTTGGAAGTTTCCAGCGATGGCGGAAATTGGCCTTTGATATACCTTTTAGCCGAAGCCAGTTCTTCCGCGGTAATCCCCTGCTTGTGCAGTTTCTGCAAGACTTGCAGCGTCACATCCAGCGCCTGCGCGGTGCTTTCGTTTTTTGTGAAGCTGTAGATTCCGAAGGACCCGGGCATTTTGTGTGAATCAAAATTGGAGGCCGCGCCGTAGCTCAATCCCGATTCCACTCGCAGCGCCTCATTCAGCAGCGAGGTGAAGCGGCCGCCGAATACGGTGTTGACCAGCCGGATGGCAACGCGATCTGGATCGCTCACGGCAATCCCGACATTCCCGATGGCAAAATACGTTTGTGTGGCGTCCGGCTTATCCACCAGCAACAGCCGTTTGCCTTTGACCAGCGCAATCACTGGCATTTTTGCCACAGTGACCGGCTTGGCGGGCCAGGCACCGAAAATTTCTTCCAGCTTTTTCTGCATCTCCGCAGATTGAAAGTCGCCCGCAATCGCCAGGATCGTATTCCCCGGGGCGTAGTTGGTCTCATAAAACTTGACGATAGCTTCGCGTCGAATCCGCTTCAGCGAAACCTCGTCGCCTTCAGCTGTTCTCCCGTAACCAACGCCGTTGAAGAGATAGCCGTTGACATAGGTGCCCAGCACTGATCGCACATCGTCTTTGGCGGCTCGCACCGCGTCCAGACTCTGGGCCAGGAGTTTGTCCACTTCCGGCTGAGGAAAAATTGGATGCAACAACGCGTCGGAATAGAGCTCGAGCCCTTTGGCAATATCTTTATTCAGGAATTCACCCGAAACGCTGGAATAGTCAGCGGCCGCATCCGCTTCGAACGTCCCACCGGTGAAATCCAGATCGGCCGCAAACTGCTGAGCGCTTCGTTTCTCGGCGCCCTTCCGCAGTAGCTCCGCGGTGATGGACGCCAACCCTACCTCGCCCGCCGGAACCGCGGCGGCACCAGTTTTAACCAGCGCAACAAAATTCACAATCGGCACGCCGCGCTTTTCCAGCAACAGCACCGTCAGTCCGTTCTTAAACACGATTTTTTCGTGCGGCGGCAGATGAATCGCCTG
>JBBRPU010000279.1:0-4890 GCA_038227545.1 Candidatus Acidiferrales bacterium | reverse complement strand
CCCAGGAACGCGCGGCTGGCCTTAGCGCGATTCCCAGTGAGCCCGAATCTCGCTCTTCGCAAAAAACTCGCGCCGCCTTGCTCGCGTTGGACGACTGCTCCACCGACACACACGCCCTCCACTCCCTCTGGGAAGAAAATCATCTTACGTTCGAATCTCAAATGAAGCGTCATCTCGACTCCCCGGCCAGTCCAGCGCTCCGCAAGCGCGTCCTCTCCGCTGTGGTTTCCGTCTGCAAGTTTTATTGCGATGAAATCGACGATCCCAAAGCGTGGGTCGCCCGTTGCGCCAATCTTGAAACCCGCCGCGTAGCCCTGCAACTCCGCAAGTAAACTCCGGTAGAACCCACCGCAACGCCGCCGCAAACCCCTTCAATTCGCGCGCACTCGCCGTCACACTACACTCTCTATATTTTTACCTCCATCGCCTCACAAACTAATTATCATGTCTGCCATGCAAATCCTTTGCCGCGCACTGCTGTTTGACATGGATGGTGTTCTGGTAGACTCCACCCCAGCGGTGGCCCGCGTGTGGACTATCTGGGCAAATAAATTTGGCTTCGACCCCGCCGAAGTTGTGCGCCGCGCGCACGGCAGGCCCAGTATCGCCACCATCCGCGAACTCCTGCCCGGTGGTGACCATCACGCCGAAGACCAGGAAATCGAAAAAGCTGAAATCGAAGACGTCGGCGACATTACCGCCCTCCCGGGAGCCGCTCGACTTCTCGCCGCTCTTCCCGATGCCCAATACGCCGTGGTTACTTCCGCCACCCACGCATTAGCCGTAGTCCGCCTCCAGGCCGCAGGCTTCCGCATTCCCAAACATCTCGTCACCGCCAGTGACATCAAACGCGGTAAACCCGATCCCGAGCCTTATCTCCGCGGAGCCCAATCTCTCCGTATCTCCAGCGCCGACTGCATCGTCATAGAAGATGCCCCCGCCGGCATCCAGTCCGGGAAGGCCGCTGGCTCAAGAGTTATCGCCCTGCGCACCACCGCCGCCGACCCCACTCTTCGCGAATCCGGCGCCGATTGGATCGTCAATGATTGCAGCGCTATCTCTCTCGCCTTCCATCCCGCAAATGGCACCTTGGTCTTGACCCTTCCCGGCTAGCCTAAGTCGGCCAAAAACTGGGCACGGGCTGAATCGGTTAGTAATCTTCACGCAATCTTCCCCCACGCCGTCACTTCCCGCCCACTCGCTCCAGACTAGAATGTAAGTGCCAATCAGAAGAGCTCTTACCGCTCTACCGGCGATCCGGCCTCCGCAATCCAGGCCTACACAAGGTGTATTTCCATGGGAACCACGACTCCAACGTTACCGCCGCAGGTGAATCCATCCTTAGCCCTTGAGGCTGAACAGCCCGCGGCCCAGGCCACTACGCAAGTTCTGCCTCCCGCCAGGTCCATCCAGACCGCCCAGCTCATCACCGCCATGGTCAAAGCTCATGGCCAGGTCAGCGATCTCATTTTTTCGCCCGGACGCGCCCCACAAATTGAAGTCAACGGCCAGCTGGTCGAATTGAAATACAAAGGTCTCGAATGCCTAAGTTCGCAGGACACGCTCACCATCGCCAATGACATCATGGGGAAGAACGAAACCCCGTTGCGCAAGCTGGAACAGGACGGCTCCGCTGATCTTTCCTACGGCGTCGCCGGAGTCGCGCGCTTCCGCGTCAATATTTTTCGCCAGCGCGGCAGTTGCGCGATCGTCATGCGTGTTATCCCCGACAAAATTCCCGGCTTCGACGAACTGAACCTGCCCAAAGCTCTCTTGGAAATCGTCCAGTTGCGAAATGGCATCGTTCTCGTCACCGGCCCCACCGGCTCCGGCAAATCTTCCACGCTGGCCGCCGTGCTCGACAAAATGAACGAAGAGAAAGCCTTTCACATCCTCACCATTGAGGATCCTATCGAGTTCCTGCACCGTCACAAAAAATGCACCATTCATCAGCGCGAGCTGCACACCGACACCCCGAGTTTTGCGCTCGCCCTGCGCGCCGCGTTGCGCCAGGCCCCCAAAGTTATTCTCGTCGGCGAAATGCGCGATCGTGAAACCATTGAAATCGCCCTCGAAGCTTCCGAAACCGGCCACTTGGTCATGTCCACGCTGCACACTATTGACGCATCGAAAACAGTCGAGCGCATCGTCGGCGTTTTCCCGCTCTCCGACCAGCAGGCCATACGCACCCGCCTCGGCAAAGCTTTTCGCTACATCGTTTCTCAGCGACTGCTTCCCCGCAAGGACGGCAAAGGCCGCATCGCCGCCATCGAAATTCTCAAATCCACCATGCGTACTCGCGACTACGTGGAAAAGGGCGAAACCGAAGGCAAGTCCCTGCTGGACGCCATGCGCGATGGCGACACCGAAGGCATGCAGCACTTCGACGGCGAAATCGAAAAAATGATTCGCAACGGCCAGGTGGATTTCGAAGCCGCTCTCTCCTACTCCACCAACGCCGGAAACTTGCGCCTCGAGCTCGCCGACTTCCTGGAAAATCCTCGCGCCAGCGCTCCCAGGAAAAAGCCCAGCGAAACCGAAATCGAAATCGAACGCTAACCTCAGGTTCGTCGTAGTCGTCCCTGCCGCACCAAATCAGTTATGCTGTGCAAGGTTTGAACCAATCGGCGCCACAACTTTCCTTGCTCAGCGCTCTCTCTATTTTTCTGCCGCCATTCCGCTCTCATCCCGTCCTGAATAGATCACTGCTCGTCGCCGCCATTTTTCTCGCAGCGGCGTTTCTCGCGCACCGCTGGATGGAGCGTCCCTTTCGCGCCGTCGAGTCAGCGATCTCCCGTTTCGCTGCGCGTCCGGTCCTTCCGCTTCTAGCCCTGTTCTTCTTGGTACTCGCCATCCGCGTAGCTCTTCTTTCGCTCCTCCCCATACCCGTTCCCGGCATTCACGACGAATACAGCTATCTGCTGATGGGCGACACCTTCGCTCATGGTCGCCTCGCCAATCCCACACATCCCATTTGGCCCAGCTTCGATTCCTTCCACATCAATTGGCTGCCCACCTACTCCTCGATTTATCCCCCGGCGCAGGGACTCATCCTGGCCGTCGGCCAACTTCTCGGCGCACCCTGGATCGGCGTCCTGCTCAGCGCCGCTGCAATGTGTTCCGCCATCACTTGGATGTTGCGCGCATGGATGCCCCCCCGCTGGGCGTTCCTCGGTGGCGCGCTCACCAGCCTGAAATTCGCCATCGCCAGCTATTGGATGAACAGCTACTGGGGCGGGGCCGCCGCGGCCATCGGCGGCGCGTTATTGCTTGGCGCCCTTCCCAGAATCTCCCGCCATCCCAATTTCAAAAACGCCGTCATCATAGGCCTCGGAATCGCCATCCTCGCCAACAGTCGCCCCTACGAAGGCTTATTGTTTTGCATTCCCGCCGCGATGTGGTTTTTCTGCTGGCTGGCAGGAAAAACTCGTCCACTCGCGACTTCAAGAAATCGCTTGAGAGTTCTCGCCGCCGTTCTCTTGATCTTGATCCCGTCCGCCGCGTTCATCACCTACTACAACTGGCGTTTGACCGGCGACGCGTTTCTCTTGCCTCATGCTCTGCGCACCAGGAATTACCATTCCTCGGCGCTATTTCTTTGGCAACACCCCAGCCCACCGCTGCATTACAACAATCAGCAATTCGAAGAGTTTTACAATGGCTGGGAGCGCGACAATTACCACCGCACCTGGAGCGATATCCGCCGGGTTTCAGAAGAAAAACTCGATCGCCTCGGGAGCACTTTCTTCTGGTGGGGCGCGCTATTACTCTTGCCCGGACTCCCCTTTGCCCTGCGCGACAAAAACATGCGCCTCCCCGGCATCACCCTCATGGTTGGCGTCATCGGCGTCTTCGCCGTGGTCTGGTCCTTCCCACATTACGCCGCGCCCTTCCTCTGTGTCGCAGTAGCCCTCCTGGTGCAATCTCTGCGTCATGTGCGCGCCTTTCGCATTGCGGGGTGGCCGCTGGGTCGCTGGCTGGCGCGCGCCGCCATCCTTTTGCTCCTCGTTGATACCGCCGCCCTCGTTGCACACCGCCAATGCGATCCGCTCCAGTGGACCTGCCAGGGCGACTCCAGTCGCGCCGTCATCCAGACAACGCTTTCTCAGACGCCGGGCAAACATCTCATCCTGGGTCGCTACGATCCTGACAACCACAATATTCACGACGAGTGGGTCTACAACGGCGCAGAAATAGACACCGCCAAAGTTTTATGGGCCCGCGAACTCGATCAAAAACAAAACGCCTCTCTCCTCGCCTACTTCCAAGACCGCCAAATCTGGCTCGTCGAACCCGACTCCGATAACACCGCGCTCGTTCCGTATTCACCTCCGCCGGAATACTGAACTCCTTTCCATTCCGCGCGGGTGCCGCAGGTTCGCATTTGGCTTGTCTGACCGGGTGCCCCACCCTCGATTTGTAGGGTGGGCCCGGGTAATTTATTTTGCACAGCCGGCGAAGGGCGCATCAGGTTACAACTCCCACGCCTTCGCAACTCAACGCGCCGCTAACTCCTTTCCATTTCGCCCCGCCCCCATTATCATGACCACGCCCGCGGCCACGCCGCGAAAACAAATTGCCGACTAATCCCGAACCCCCCACGTCCAGCGCACCAAAAATCTCCCGCGGCAAACTACTGCAAGTCCTCGGCATGTGGTTCGGCATCGCCGCCGCTGTCGGCAACACCATCGCCGCCGGCATCGTTCGCACCCCTGGCGACATCGCTCAGATCCTCCCGAATCCGTGGTTTTTCTTCGGCGTCTGGGTCATCGGCGGACTCTACGCCCTCTTCGGCGCTTCCTCCATGGCGGAGCTTGGCGCCGCCATCCCCCGCAGCGGCGGCCAATACAATTTTTCCCGGCGCGCCATCGGCGACTACGCCGGCTTCAT
>JBBRPU010000278.1:0-4893 GCA_038227545.1 Candidatus Acidiferrales bacterium | reverse complement strand
GGAATCGTACGCCCAACTTCGCAAATTCAATTGCTGGAACATCTCGATTGTTCAGCAGTATGCGCGGTTCAAACAATCGCGCATCCGTTCCGCCGTGTTCGGCAACAGTCGCCAGTTCTTCATCATGCGGCAAAACGACCGCGCCGATCTTGAGGACATGGGCAAAGACATCGCATTGCCCGAGGTGACCCAGCACGCGATCATGAATTACCCGCTGCCAGACCACCAGTCCGGCCAGAAGTATGCGCCGTTCACCTATCTGCATACCGACTCAGCGCGAAATCTTTGCGGCACAGTTCACAATGTTTCATCCCCTGAGATGCTTTATTGCTCCAGTTCGAGCGGCGAACATTTCGACCGTCGCGCCCGCGAGCTTCGTCAATGTCCGAGCGTGGTCGAAGGCATCATCGAACACTCCCATCGCCGGACGCAACCCGAACCCCAATCTCTGACTCATTCACGCTTATGAAAAATATATTCACACAATCCGCAGCCAAAACGCTGTTTCTCGCCCTCGCCGCAGGCCTGTTCGCGGGATGCGCCGCCACGCGCCCGATCAGTGATGTTGCTCTCGGCGCGGGCGGCGCCTATCTCGGAAACAAACTTTCCCACGGCGATCCACTCGCTACCGCCGCTGGCGCAGCCGGTGGGGTGCTCGTCAGCGAGGGACTTCACTACGCCGCCAAGACCCAAGCCGACAAGGCTTTCGCCAACGGTTACGACAAGGGAAAAAGCGACGCCGTTAAACAGCAATACTGGCTTTACGTCTCCATGCAACACCAACGCAACCAGGTCGGCAGCGTTCGCCTTTATCCGGTGCAATTGCCGGAACAGCGGATTGACGGGGTCATTTTCCAACCATCCACCAAATACCTCCGAATCGAGGAGTAGGGAACGCCGAATTATGAAGAAGCTCATTACACTCACATTACTCATCCTTGCCGTTGAACAGTCCGCACGTGCGCAATGGATCGTCTATGACCCAACCGTCAACATGCAACAGATCATGGCGCAGGCGCAGAACATCGCAAAATACGTCGAGATGGTTCAGAACCAGCTACAGCAGATTCAAACGCTCACCGACCAACTCAACGAGTTCAAACATTACGAAGACCTGTTCGGCGACCCGAAAGCGGTTCTGCTTTCAACCGTAAAGCCGCTGACGGACGACTTGCGGAAGACTGAACTTGGACAGACACTCACCACTCTCGAAGGCACGGTCAACGCCGGCCAAGCCATGCTCTACGACGCGGGCGGCTTGTTCCACGGCATTGGCACCACCTTCAACACTCCGCACGGCCTGACCATAACCCGTCAGAAGGCCGCTTATCTGCCCGTCGCCGCCGTCCAAAAGACAACGGACAATTACCTGGCCGTGTCCACTGACACGACCGCCCGCCGCGTCGCCTTGAAACAGGAAATCGCCGCGACCACAGATCAACTCAAGGCCGCAACGACGGATGCCGAGGTCCAAAAACTCACCGGTATTCTCATCGGCCTCTCCTCCGCGCTCAACAATACGGATTACGAACTCAATCAGGCTTCGGCCTCAGCCTTGGTGCAGGACATCGCCAATCGCAACGATACCCAACGGCAGGTTGAAGCCCAAAAGGAACAGCAGCACGCCGAGTTCACCGAGGCGGTGCAGCAATATGGGCAGAAGTTCCGTTTAATGAACGCGCCCACTCAATTCCCAACCCGTTAACGTTTATCAACCCGGCGTATGGCCTCATTTGAAAGCATCTTCCCGACGTTCCTGCAAAAATGCGCGGATCTCCGCGAACTCCTCTGCGCCGTCACGTTCATGTTGTTCATCGTCGGAACGGTTTCCTTTGTATCGCGCGGAGTGACGGGAAAGGCGGCAGTTCTCCACCTGTTGGGCACACTTGCTCTCACTGGATTGCTCGTGGTGTTGCCACAATTGGGCAACGAGGTTCAATCACTTTTGCAAAGCTCGATCTTGAATGGGTTGGGAGTTGACCCGGCCAACGTTCAGGACCAATACAATCAATTGCTGGCCGTCAAGCGCGACACGGGCGGCGGTCACTCCTGGTGGGACATTCTGGGGAATCTGAGCAGCTTCACCGTCGAGCATCTTATTTCTGGCATTCTTTGGTTGGTGGGCCAGTTCGCTTCATTGCTCCTGTTCTGGGCCTACATTATCCAGAAGTTCATCCTTTTTTCAGGTTACGCGCTTTCACCACTCCTCATCGGTTTCATGGCGATCCGGCCACTGCGTTCGACAGGCGGTCGTTACCTGACGCACCTGGCGGGCGTGCTACTCTGGCCGCTGGGTTGGGCGGTCGCCGCGCTTATGACTCAGGGGATTCTCGATTTCATGACCGACCCGTCCTTCAAGTTCCTTGACCCAACGGGCAGCCTTTATTCATTGCAAACCACTTTCGGCGTTGCGGTCCTAGCGTTCTGGATCGTGTTCAGTACGATTGCTGCGCCTCTCGTCATCCAGAAAGTCATCGTCCAGGGCGAACTTGCTGGAGGCCAGTTGATCTCGGGTGCAGTCAGCAGCTTTTTCCAGACCGCTGCAACCACCGCGGGAGCGGCAGGTGCAGCCGCCACCACCGGATTGCCCTTAGTAACGGCGGGCGCGGCGGCAGTGGCCGCTACTCTCAGCACGCTGTCCAGTGCGGCCGGTCACGGCAGCGCAGGTGCAATACTCATCGCTGGCTCCGGCCTCCCTCCTCGCTCTGCTCGCGGAAGACCGGGCGATGACATTACCGGCGACAAAGCCGTCCGCGAACTGATCTCCAAGTCCAAAGGCAACTACTACTGATTTTTATGGAAACCGCCGAAGTAAACACTCGCCAGACGCCGACCGGGAACGGCTCTGCAACCATCCGGCTTGCCCGCAAACGTTTTGATCCGACCCAGCTTTTTGCGCAACGCGACCGGCTCCCCTGGTTCTGGTTTTTCGTGGCTGTGGCCGTGACGGTCGTTGCCGCCTTCGACCGATACCATCTGATCCAGCAGTTCAAGCAACGCGAGCGGGTGGTCATCATCGACCCCTCGCAGACCTATTACGTGAGCCCGTTGCTTCAATTTCAGGAGGCCAAGGATTTGCACGCACAACAGGCGGAACTAGCGGCAATGGCTTTCCTGGAACGTAATCCCAAGGACTTTGACCACCCAGACATCTTGCGCCAGATGTTCCTCAAACCAGCGCTTCAGAAAGCCCAGGATCAGCGCACGCGAGAAACCGTCGAATTTCGGGCCAAGCAACTGCACCAGAAACACGAAATAGCGAAAATCGACATCCTCGCAACTCGCGAGAATGAGGTGTTGGTTATCGTTTCAGGCCAAGTCATTCGCGTTGGCATTTTCCAGGAAAAGGCCTTCACCGAAGCGTTTAATTTCAAATTAAGCCTTCGTCTCATTCGCAATCCCAACATGGCTGCCAACGGTCGTTTTCCGACCGCTGTCGGCGACTTCAAATATGAAATCTCCAATTAGCCTCTTGTTGATGGCCACGGCGGTCGCTTTCGCCGACCCGCCCGAATCCGTGCAGCGTGTCACTCTGGATGATCGTGCCGTCGTCACCGTGCCTGTCGCGACAAATCGGGTTACAACGATCAGTTTTCCGGGACCAATCGCGGCGATGGATGCCGTCGGCGTCACTTCCGACGGCAAAACGCCCGGACAATTCCAACTGGCGCACACAAAGGGTTCTTCATTTCTCTCGGTACGAGCGCTGGTGGGGAAGGCCAAAACGAACCTGAACATCCGTTGGAACAAGCACACCTTTGTTTTCGAGTTGGTCGAGAGCGACACACCTGTCCTCGCGCTGAATCTCGAAGAAAGGGCGGAACCGGTCCAGCCAGCGCCCTTCGTCACACCAGCGCGACTGCTAACGCTACTGGACAAAGCGAAAGCGTTTCCAATCCTGAAAAAGCAGCACCCCGAATCCGTCGCGGATACCACGGTCAAGACCTTCGCCGACCACCCCCAAGTTACCGATTTTGGCGATTATGAAATTCGGATCGAGGAACTGTTTCGATTCAACCCCGAGGACACCCTCGTATTCCACGTCATCCTGCGGAACAAATCGGACCAGGAGATTCGCTATTTGCCGGACAGCTTCGCTGTGCGCGTCGGCAACCGGCTGTACTACCAATCCATTGGCGATGCTCCCGGCGTGCTGCCGCCGAAATCGTTGAGCACCGCCTATTTCAGCATTACCGGGACTCCTGACGGCGGGCGAAATGAATTGTCTCTGAAAAACGAATTTACCGTGCTTGCGACACGACTTTCTGCGTCACCGCCTCCTCCGATACTAACCACCAATCTGCCACCAACCAATCCCGAGGAGAAGCCATGAAACCGCGCGAGTTCCTCAATTTCTTTAAGACCAACAGCGGCAAACTGGTCCTTTTCGCGGCGATCTTCGGAGGAGGCTTGATCCTGTTCAGTGTCTTTCGTGACCGATCTCGCAACCATCCTGAAATGGATTCATCCATCGCACGCACGGCCACAAACCAGACGGACAAACCGCAAGTCGTGCAAACGCTCGAACGCGCCAACCAACCGTACCACGCGCCAGGACAGAAGGCTGAGGCCCCACAACCGCAACCGTCCAAGGCCAACGACCCGCCGAAGAACGTTACCGAAAAGCGTCCTCAAGACCCGCCCGTTCCCCAATTGGCTCCTATCAGTTTGTTCGCCGACAACACCGCAATGGTTGTTGAGTCAAAATCGGTCGGGTCCATTTATGCGCCCTTCGGGCGGCTTATCCCCTGTGAAACCGTTATCACGGTCGATTCAGCTTCCATCCAAACTCCCATCGTCGGGCTCATAACGGAGGATGTGTATCACGCGGGTAAATTGGTGATTCCTGCCGGAACCGAAGTGCATGGCACGGCCCAAACCGACCGCCATCGT
>JBBRPU010000277.1:0-4922 GCA_038227545.1 Candidatus Acidiferrales bacterium | reverse complement strand
GGTCTTTCCCGTCCCGGTGGGTCCAATCAGCAAAATATTGGACTTGCTAAGCTCCACATCGCCGGGCTGCTTGTTCAAAAATATGCGCTTGTAATGGTTGTAAACCGCCACCGCCAGCTTCTTCTTGGTGCGGTCCTGCCCAATCACATACCCATCCAGAAATTGTTTGATTTCGGGGGGGCGGGGAAGCCGCTTGGCCGGCGCGGTAGCCTGCTCGCGCTTTTCATCTTCCAGAATGGTCTGGCAAACGCCCACACACTCGTTGCAGACGTACGCGCGCGGATAGTCGGAAGGCGAACTGATCAGCTTTTCGACCTGTTCCTGGGTCTTATGGCAAAAGGAACAGCGCAGCGGCTCTTCTGGATTGAATTTTTTCACTGGCGTGAAGGCCTCGTCTCCGCTGAGCTTCGACGGAGTCCTCTAACCACATTCTAGGCCGATTGCTCTCCGAAGCAAAATACAAAGGTGAAAACTTTGCTAACTTTTTGGAACAACTTTCTGCAATAGGGCAGGCATCAGCAGGCGCGGCGGATGGTGGGCACGTCGCGGGTTAGCGATGCTTGTAAATAATTTCGTCAATCATCCCGTATTCCTT
Source organism: Candidatus Acidiferrales bacterium (assembly GCA_038227545.1). Taxonomy (GTDB): domain Bacteria; phylum Acidobacteriota; class Terriglobia; order Acidiferrales; family UBA7541; genus Acidiferrum. The sequence goes on along the minus strand of JBBRPU010000277.1, from coordinate 4,327 downwards.
GGCTTGCTCGGGATTCATGATGAAGTCGCGCTCCACATCCTTTTCGATGCGCTCCACCTTCTGTCCGCTATGCTGCGCGAGGAGTTTGTTGATGGTCATGCGCATGCGCAAAATTTCCTTAGCATGCAGATCAATGTCGGTGGCTTGACCGCCCAGCCCAGACATCCACGGTTGATGGATGAGGATGCGCGCATTGGGCAGAGCGAAACGCTTCTTCGGTGCGCCGCCAGCCAGCAGCACGGCGGCGATGGAAGCAGCCTGTCCCACACAGGTAGTGACCACGTCGGGTTTCACAAATTGCATCGTGTCGTAAATCGCGAACCCTGCGGTGATGGAGCCCCCCGGCGAATTGATATAAATCTGAATGTCTTTTTCCGGATCTTCCGCCTGCAGGAACAGCATCTGCGCGGTGGCCAGATTGGCGACATGATCGTCAATCGGCGTGCCAATAAAAATGATGTGCTCTTTCAGCAGCCGTGAATAAATGTCGTAGGCGCGCTCGCCACGGCTGGTCTGCTCCACCACCATGGGAATGAGCGTGGTAGCGCGATAATCCGCTTCAGGTTCTTCGTAGTTTTTCATTGGTTTGGTTGAGTGTTTAGGTCGCGAGCTGTGCGGATGGATCCAGTCAACTGTCGCGCCAGCCACCGCAGGAATCGCCGTTTTTTAAGCTTCCGCGGCTGCCGCTGTGGTGCTCACCCGAGCGTTTTGCGCGAGCCAGTCGAGAGTTTTATCACTCCGCAACTTCGCTTTTATCCTATCGAGCGTACCCTGCTTTGTCAAACGAGCGCGAATTGCTTCTGCGGATTCGTTACTATGCCCCGCAAGATGTTGCAGTTCGTGCTCCACCTCTTCTTCGGTGACATCGATGTTTTCCGCGCTGGCGATGCGGTCAACGATCAGTTCCGCCTTCACGTCATCCCTGGCGCGGTCCGCATTGCGTTGCCTCAGAGATACCCAGTCAATATTCACGGCGCGCGGATCTACACCCTGCTGCGCCAGGGAGCGCACCACTCGCTCCAGTCGAATATCCATTTGATGCTCGACCAGCGACTGCGGCACTGGGAAGTCGTGAAGCTTTACAATTTCGTTCAAGACCTTTTCGCGCAGCAAATCTTTGTGTTTGTGATCGCGCTGGTGTTCCAGTCCTTCGCGGATTTTCTTCTTCAGTTCGTCCAGGGTAGTGGCGTCGCTGACGTCCTTGGCAAAATCATCGTTCATCTCGGGCAGCTTTTTCGTCTTGATCCCCAGCACATCAACGGAATAGTGATAGGTCTTGCCGGACAGCTTGGCGTCCGGATAATCGGCGGGATAATCCACATCGAAATCCTTGTGATCGCCGGTATTCACGCCGCGCAAATTTTCGTTGAATGGCGCCATGGTTTCTTCCGCGCCAATGTGGCAGAGCACGCTGTCAGCCTGCAGCGGCTCTCCGCCCCCCTCGGGCGTACCCGTCAGTTTCAGCTGCACAAAGTCGCCGTCTTCCACGGCGCGGCCTTCTGCGGGAGCAAAAGCAGCGGCGCGCTCGCGCATCTCTTCGAGCGTCTTGTTGACGTCTTCATCGCCCACTTCCATGGCAGGCATCTCAAACTGCAAATCTTTGTAATTGCTCAACTCAAATTCCGGCAACACCTCGAAGACCGCCTTGAACTTCAGCGGCTGGCCCTCGTTGAAATCCAGCGTTTGCACCTGCGGCTGCGAAACCGGCGTCAACTTCTGCTCCGTAACCGCTCGTTCTATGTGCTCCGGCACCAGCGACTGGAGCACTTCGCCTTTGATGTCGTCCGCGAATCTCTTTCGGATCAAAGTAATGGGCGCTTTCCCCGGCCGAAAGCCCGGCACGCGCGCCACTTTGGCGAAGTCCTTTGCCACTCGTTCGACAGCCTTGGTCACTTCGTCAGCCGGAATCTCCAGATCGAGTTCGCGGCGGCAAGTGGCTTCGGCGGTGGCGCCAGTAGCAGCCACGCCGGTTTCTGTCGTGCTCTCGACGGGATTTTCAGTTGTACCTTCGGTCATACCAACGCCTTTCAGAGGCTTAGGAATCGGAGATCAGTCGAATCGCACTGGGTTGCTGTCGGCGAGCACAAGCGCCCTGGTACACGTAACCACGATCCAGGCTTTCGGTTGGAGCTTGGAGAAGCAAGGACAGAGTCGCGATCAACATTCAGTATAAGCGGCGCTCCAGGCGTCGTCAATTATTCGGGACCATTCTTCGGCTTGGTCAACGCAGTTGCGCACACTCTGCCTCAAAGCGCGGACAAAATACCGGGGAATTCAGCTAAGCTGATTTATCGTTCAAGGAAAACCGTTGGCGAAAAGCGCTATTTTGCTCGTGCAGTGTCCCGACCAGAAAGGTCTGGATGCCGCCATTGCCGACTTCATCTTCCGTCACAACGGAAACATCCTGCATTTTGAGCAGCACCAGGCGGGTGAGGAACGGTTCTACCTCGCTCGTGTGGAGTGGGACCTCTCCGATTTCCAATTGCCGCTGGAAAACTTCGCAGCGAAATTTGATGTCATTGCCGATAAATTCTCCATGTACTGGAAGCTGGCCTTTTCCTCGCACCGTCCGCGTGTGGCCGTATTCGTTTCCAAGTTTGACCATTGCCTGGTGGACTTGCTGTACCGCCAGCGCAGTGGAGAGCTGGCCTGCGAAATTAATCTGGTACTCAGCAATCATCCGGACGCAAAACGCCACGCTGATTTCTATAGCATCCCTTTTCACCACATTCCGGTGAGCAAGGAAAACAAGAAGGACGCGGAAGCGCAGCAAGTGTCGTTATTGAGAGAAAACCAGATTGATCTGGTAGTGCTGGCGCGATATATGCAGATTCTCTCCGGTGAATTTATCGCCCGGTATCCGCAGCAAATCATCAACATTCATCATTCTTTCCTGCCGGCGTTCATTGGTGGCAAGCCGCACCAGCAGGCCTACGATTCAGGCGTGAAGCTCATCGGCGCGACGGCGCACTATGTGACGGAGGTTTTGGACGAAGGACCGATCATCGAGCAGGGTGTCACGCGCATCACTCATCGCGACAGCCTCGACGACTTGGTTGAAAAGGGACGCGATCTGGAAAAAGTGGTGCTGTCGCGCGCGGTGCGTTGGCACATTGAGAATCGCATCCTCTTGTATGCCAACAAAACGGTAATTTTTGAGTAAGTGAAACGCGCGCCTTCGCGAGCCCGGCGAGAACTCAGTCCGCAGCAGCTTCCGATTGAGCGGCACCGCCGGTCAGATCGGCGTGCAGCAAACGGTGAAACAAGTGTTCGCCAGCTTCCCGGCGCACGGAAAGCCGGCCCGCCAGATACGCGCGAGAGCCCAGCCCGCGCTGCACCGCGTCGCAGATGCCCACATCCTCGTCCTGCACTTTTTCGCTGACCGCGATGCTTTCGCGATTGCGCTTGTCCGCCACGGCGGAAATATCCGCGAAATAATAATCAAAAATCACCGCACATTTGTCCACCGCCAGCGGCACCACCAGGTTGGTGTCCATCACCCCTTCGTAAGCGTTCAGCATGAAATTCGGATACACCCACAGATAAAAGGCCCGCCCCTGGCGAGTGGATGCCACCCCCGCCTCGGAAGACGATCCGGAAGAAAGAGGGCTCGACTGCAGGCAGGCCCGCTCGAAATTTTCGATGGTGTATTTGGTGTACTCGATGACGCTGCTCAATCCCTTGTGCGCGTGCGGAACGTGATAGCCGCCATCCAGATAATTGTCCACGTAAACTTTCCAGTTGCACTGCAAGGTGTACACGCGGCGATCGAAAAATTTCAACTTTTTAGAGATTTCCAGCGGCGCGACAATGGGAGGAATGCTGCCGAGAAAATCAACCAGCGGCCCGGCCTTCGGATCCAGACTGACAAACACAAAATTTTCCCAGGTCTCCACGCGCACCGGCACCAATCCGTTGGCGCCGCGCTCAAAATTACAGACGCCGTCGAATTCCACCATGCCCTTCAAGGCGCCATCGATACCGTAGGTCCAGCCATGGTAGGGGCAGCGAAATTGCTTCGCGCAACCTTGCGCCTCGGTGACCACCGCGGCGGCATGGTGGCGGCATACATTATAAAAAGCGCGTAACTGAGAATCCTCGCCGCGCACAACCACGATCGGCTCACCCGCGATGTCAGCGGTAAGGAACTGCCCGGGACCATTAACTTGATCGGCGCGGCCCACAGCCTGCCAGGTCTTCCCAAACACCGCGGAGTTTTCGAGCTCCGCAATACTCTCATCGAAATACCAGGGCGACGGAATCGTCGAAGCGTGGTCGAGCGGATTTTCTGGATTATACAAACCCAATAATGTTCGAACATTTCGCT
>JBBRPU010000276.1:0-4934 GCA_038227545.1 Candidatus Acidiferrales bacterium | reverse complement strand
GGGCAAATATATAAACGTAGATCGCGAAGCGTTCCTGCGGCATTACTACGCTTACGTGTATGTACGCATCCTGCAGGCCTTGGGCGCTTACGGGTTCCGCGGGTTTTACGAGCGCAAAGAACATTTTCTGCAAAGCGTGCCATTCGCGCTCAAAAACCTGCGCTGGCTGCTGCACCACGTCAAGCTGCCGGTTGAGCTGCCCACGCTGATGGGCGCGTTTCAAAGCATGCTGGCATCGGAAAAATTGCGGGGCCTCGCCAGTTCCGCCGAGCATCTCACCATGCGCATATTCAGCTTTTCCTTTCACCACGGCTCGCCTAAAGATGAATCAGGACACGGTGGCGGATTCGTTTTTGACGCGCGCAGCCTGCCGAATCCCGGCAGGGAAGAGCGCTTCAAAGCGCTGACCGGCAAAGATGCCGCGGTTATCGAATATCTCAACCACCAGGAAAGCGTGCACCAGTACATGGCCTGCGTGATGTCGCTGGTGGATGCCAGCGTGGCCAGCTACAGCGCGCGCGGCTTTAAAAACCTGATGGTATCTTTCGGGTGTACCGGCGGGCAGCATCGTTCAGTTTTCCTGGCGGAACAATTGGCCAAACATTTTCGCGGCAGGAATGGCATCGAAGTTTCCGTGCAGCACCTGCAGCTCGAGAAGATAGGCAAGTGAGATTGGCGCGGTGGCAGCAATGAAAGCCATGGTTTTGGCCGCGGGCCTGGGCACGCGCCTACGACCGCTCACGAACGATCGCCCCAAAGCGCTGGTGGAAGTCGGTGGAAGGACGCTACTCGAAATTACCCTAACGCGCCTTGGCACCTTCGGAGTGCGCGAAGCTATCGTCAACGTGCATCACTTCGCGGACCAAGTAATTTCTTTCCTGAAAGCGCATGACAATTTCGGGATGCGCATTGAAGTCTCGCGCGAAGACATGCTGCTGGATACCGGCGGTGGGCTTAAGAAGGCCGGCTGGTTTTTTCAGGAGAAATCCGATCCCGCTGACGAACCTTTCCTTCTGCACAACGTCGACGTAGTCAGCACCGTTGACCTCGAGCGCGTGGTGCAGGTTCATACAGCTAATCAAGCTCTAGCCACTTTGGTGGTGCAGCAACGCGACTCCAGTCGCCAGTTGCTCTTTGATGAGGGAATGCGACTCTGCGGGCGTCGCGCCGGACGAACTGCCCAACCCGAAATGGTTCGGCGCGTTGAGCAACCGCAGGCACTGGCGTTTTCCGGTATCCACGTGATTTCGTCGCGCCTTTTGCCGCTAATGAACGAAGACAGCGCGTTCTCCATCATCGATTGTTATCTGCGGCTCGCGGGTGTCGGAGAGAAAATCGCCGCGTTTCGTGCCGATGAATATTACTGGCGCGATCTTGGGAAGCCCGCGGACCTGGAGCAAGCGGCGCGCGATATGGAGCAGCGCGTATTGTGAAGGTGAGCGATTCTTCCGATGGAGTGGCTACGCTCCGCGGGTCCTCGCGGAAGTGATCCAACAAAAAACTAACGGGAAGCGTGTGCGGGCGTAGCCAATCCCAGCGATTCCATCACCGCGTCGTGAAGCGCGGGACGTATCTTGGCGATTTTTTGATTTTCGCGCGTGGGATTGACGCGGTTGGTAAGCAGCACGATAAAAAGATCGCGGTCGGGATCAATCCAGATGGACGTGCCAGTAAAGCCGGTGTGCCCAAAACTACGTGCGGAGAAAAAGTGGCCGCTGGAGCCGCCTTCGGTAGGCACCGCCCAGCCGAGCGTGCGCGTGCCGTTCGAAAGTTGCTGCGGCGCAGTGAATTGCGCGACGGTAGTGCGGCGCAGAACTCGTTCGTGAGCGTAGCTGCCGCCATTCAACAACATCTGGCAGAACGCGGCGAGGTCGGGCGCGGTGCTGAACAAACCGGCGTGTCCGGAAACGCCGCCGATAGCGAAAGCGTTTTCGTCGTGCACTTCTCCCTGCAGCAGGCGATGGCGCAGGTTGTTGTCTATCTCCGTGGGCGCGATCAGCGGCCAGAGTTTCTTTGCGGGACGAAAACCCGTGTCGGACATTTTCAGCGGATTGAAAATATAGGCGTTGGCAAGATCGTCGAGGGTGCGTCCGGTCAGACGCTCCACGATTTCGGCCATCAGAATGATGCCGAGATCAGAATAAACTTCCTTCGTTCCCGGCTCGTAATCGAGCGGTTCGGCAAAAATTCTGGACAAGGTGTCTGCCTTGCCTTTCGAAGTGCGCCAATATTCCTTGAACGGCGGAAGGCCTGAAGTATGCGTCAGCAGGTGGCGCACAGTAACTTTGCTGCGCCATTCTTTCTGTTCCCGGCTCTCCTGCGGCGCACTGATGGGCCATTCCGGCAGATACCGATCAATTTTTGCGTCGAGATCGAGTGCTCCAGGGAAGTCACCTTCGACGAGCTTGGCGACCAGCGTGGTCGTGGCGACAACCTTTGTAAGCGATGCGATGTCGTATCTGGTTTTCTCGGTGACACCCGGACCGGACGCGTCATAACTGAGTTTGCCGAAGGCGTGAATGGCTACTTGGCCCTGGTAGCCCACGGCGAGAGTGGCTCCCGGAAACGCTTTGTCCGCGATGGCGTTCTCGACGACGGTGTAAACAGGTTGCAGTCGTTTGTCAGCCGGCGCATCCACGGGCTGAAGAGTTTCGGCGTTGACCGGGCGCGAAATCCCGAAGCCCGCAGCAAGTTTTATTCCCGGAATCGTCACGGGCAGTTTGCCGTTAATTGGTATTTGCCCAAATAATGCGCGGGCCACGGAAATTTGCGCCACATCACTGATGCCGAAAGTGGCCAGCCAGGTTTCGGCCTGCGGAAAATTCTCGATGAGATACGGACTGCCGAGTCCCACAGTGATTACCGGTTTTCCCGCGTGAAAAACTTGTTCCGCGAGCGCGGCCTGGTCCGCGGGAACATCCACGTTGCCTTTGCGGTCACTGACGCGCACAAATAAAGCAAGAATGGCGACGTCATAAGTGTCGGCGGGCGGCAATTTCAAAGTGCCGGCTTTTACGAAGCGTGTATCGGCGCGCAGCGTGGTGACGGAATCAAAGCGCGAGCGCAGTTCGCGCTCCAGATCTTCACCAGGGTAGGGCTCAGGATCGGCATAAAAAGCCAGCAGCAGCGCGCGCGAAGGCTTGGTGGCATCGAGCGGCAGGCGCTTAGCAGTGTCGCGGAGCAGTGTCACGCCGCGATCGGAAATTTCCTGCGCTTCTTTTTGCCACGGCGCGCGGCCAAACTTTTCATTGATAGCGTTCAGATCCACCAGCTTATTTTTGTTGAGTCCCAACCGCGCCTTGGCTTGCAGAATACGGCGCACGGAAGCGTCGAGTCGCTCGCGCGAAATGCGGCCGGACTTTACCGCGGCTTGCAGCGCTTCGTAAGCGGCGTCGGGGACCGGCGACATCAGCAGCGCATCAACCCCCGCGAGAACCGCGCGCACGGCTGCTTCGCCGGGCGCGAAACGTGTGGTGATGCCGCCCATATCCATCGCATCGGTGACCACCAGGCCCTGGAAATGAAGCTCATCGCGCAAAACGCCGGTCAAAACGTTTTTCGAAAGGGTGGCCGGAGTATTGGGATCAGGCTCGAGCGACGGAATGGAAAGATGACCGGTCATGATGCTACCCACGCCGGCGGCAATCGCCGAACGAAAAGGAATCAGCTCCAGATGTTCGAGGCGATCTTTGTCCGCGCGAATTACCGGCAGATCAATGTGCGAGTCGGCGGCAGTGTCGCCGTGGCCGGGAAAATGCTTCGCGGTAGCGAGACCGCCGTTTTCTTCGACGCCGCGCACGAATGCGGCCACAAATTCCGCGACACGCTGCGGGTCTTCGCCGAACGAACGCGTATTGATGATCGGATTTCCTGGATTATTGTTTACGTCGGAAACCGGAGCATAGATCCAGTGAATGCCGACCGCGCGGGCTTCGAGCGCGGTGATTTTGCCCATGGTGTACGCATCGTCTGGATGGCCGCCGGCGGCGAGAGCCATGGCGGTCGGAAAAGATGTGCCTTCGTCGAGGCGCATGGCCGAGCCGCGTTCGAAATCCGCCCCGATGAGCAGAGGTAATTTTGCGCGCGCTTGAAGCTGATTGGTCAAAACGGCGGTCGGATACGCCTGACTTTTGATAATGCCGAGCGGCGACATCTGCGTCACGTTGATGAAGCCGCCGACATGCAGATCCTCCACATCGTGCATAATTTTGCGATAGGCCTCGGCGTCGGTGGACGTGAAGCTGCCGTGATAGGTCGCAAAAATCAGCTGGCCGATTTTTTCGTCATCGGTCATTTTCCGCATCGTGGCTTCCACCCATTGCTTATTGGCAGGAGAAAGTGATTTTTCTTGTGGAACGGATTTAGGCGCAGATTTCGGCGCGACTTTTGCGGCGGGCGATTTTCTAGCAGGCTGACTGCTGGTCTGGTTGCGCGCGGTGTTAGGCATAATCAGGATCGCTGAGATCGCGAGCAGCGGCAAGACGCGGAAGCGGCGGTAATTCATCGGATGTAAGCTTTTCCGGGGCCGTGCATGCTCTGATTTGTATATAGCACACGCACTTTAGGGCCACAAACAACACGCGCGAAAGACGTTCCAGAATATCATTGCGAAATATGACGCACGCGAAACAAACGATATGCCGCTTGAGACACTCTATGTGGCAGACATACGCGGCAGCGCTGCTGCTAGGCCTGCTCAGCCTGACCTGTTGTCGTTCTCAGGCGGCCGATGACGCGTTTACGACCACTGCGCAACGCGGACGATATGCGCAACATCCTCGACGCGACACAAAAGTCCAGTCGGGGCTTGATGTGCTGGAAGCGGAAAAGTTCGCGCCGCTGCGTGGCAAACACGTCGGCATAATCACCAACCACACGGGAATGGATTCGCAAGGCCACAGCACCGTGGAGGTGCTTACGCACGCGGCGGGCGT
>JBBRPU010000275.1:0-4938 GCA_038227545.1 Candidatus Acidiferrales bacterium | reverse complement strand
ATCCTGGCGGAAGGCCCCGGTGCGAATGGCTTCTTCCAGATCGCGATTGGTGGCGGCGATGATGCGCACGTTGATATGGCGCCGCTCCGTGGAACCCACGGGTTTCACTTCGCGCTCCTGCAAGGCGCGCAACAATTTGGCCTGCAGGTCCACAGGCATGTCGCCAATTTCATCAAGAAATAAAGTGCCGCCGTGCGCGGCTTCCAGCAGGCCCTGCTTAGCCTGGATAGCTCCTGTGAACGCGCCTTTCACGTATCCGAAAAGCTCCGATTCAATGAGCGTGGGCACCAGCGAGGAGCAATCCACGGGGGCGAAGACGCGGTCTTTGCGCGGCCCCGAGAAATGGATGCTGCGCGCCACCATCTCTTTGCCGGTGCCGCTTTCACCGAGGATCAGCACCGGATATTCGTGCTGGCCCACTTTTTCAATCATCTTGTACACGCGCTGCATTTTGGTGGAGACACCAATCAGGCTGCCGAAACCCGGCTTGGTGCGCAGTTGCTCGCGCAACAGGCGATTTTCCTGCTGCAGCTCCACGGCACGAGCCACCCGTTCCAGCCGCGAGCGCAGCTCTTCCACGCGAAAAGGCTTGGTCACATAATCCACCGCGCCGAGACGCGTGGCCGCCACCGCGGAATCAATGGTGCCGAATTGCGTCAGGACGATCACGGCTACTTCGTGATGTTTGTCGTGGATTTCCTGGAGCAGGTCCAGGCCGCTCGATTCCGACAACTGCAGATCGGTGACCAGAATATCCACCGCGGAATTTTCAAGCACGTGCAGGGCTTCTTCGGCGGTAGCTACGGTGGTCACTTTCATACCACTTTGTATCGCCACATCGGCGCACAGCTGCCGCACATACTGTTCGTCGTCCACCACCAGCAAATTCATGGGCAGAACTTCCTGACGAACGAGCGCCGCTTCAGTCATAGCCACAATTTCCGACTTTCCGGACGCGCAGTTCCTGATGCAACCCAGGTGCCATTACAGGAATTATTGTAAGTATTTACGACTCAATATATTACCTATTGTAACATCAGGACAGCGATTCCGTTTCGGGAATTTCCCGCCTCGACATTCCCGTTCCGGCACTCCTTCTGCCGAAATTAGCGCGCCATAAAATGAAACGGGCCGTCCTGGTTATCCCAGAACGGCCCGTTGGTGCCTTGGTTTACAGCGTGCCTTGCGGCAACTTTTTAATACGTGCCTTCCGGCACCGTTTAGTAGGTCGCGCCTTCCGGCACGAATTCAAACTCCACGCGACGGTTTTCTTTCTCGGCGCCCTTTTCGGTCGAAGCGGTACCGGTGCGGGTAGTGATGCGCGAAGCGTCAATGCCCTTCTCACCGAGGAACTTCCTCGACAGATCCGCACGCGTGTCGGCCAGTTTAGCGGCCTTGGGTTCGTGACGGTCCGCGTAGCCGGTGATAACCAGCTTGGCGTTGGGATCATTCTTCAGTCGCAGGGCCACGTCATCGAGCACGCGCTTGCAGACATTGTCTACACGCGAACTGCCCGGCTTGCCGTAGCTGCAATCGCCCACCTTGGTGGCTTGCGGCGGTGGCGGCGGTTGCTGCACATCCACGTTCGTGGATGCATCCGCTGTGCCTCCCTTGCCGTCGCTTACCGAGCACTTCACGGTGTAGCTTCCGCCCTGCAATCCGGTGGAGTCGAACTGGGCCTTGGGTCCGGTGCCCGTTACCTGGCCTCCGGTGGCGGTGTAGCTGTAAGTCAGCTCGTCGTTATCTGGATCGCTGGCGGTAGCATTGATGCCAGTACGTTCGCCCGGTTGAATGGGGCTGCGCTCGGTGGAGCAGGAAATAGTCGGGGGACGATTGGGTTTCGGTTCCACACGCACATCCGTTGAGCAAGTGGCCGAGCCGCCTCTGCCGTCATCCACCTTGGCGTTCACAGTGTAGCTACCAGCGCTCAATCCCGTGGAGGTCCAACGGCCGTCCGCTCCGGTGCCTTCAACGGCTCCGCCGGTGGCGGTGTAGCTGTAGGTCAAATTGTCGTTATCAGGATCGCTGGCGGTCACGTGAATCGCCACGCTGTCGCTGGAACCGGCATACACCGAAGCAGGGTTGGCTGCGCATGCCGCCACGGGGTTCTGGTTCGGGGGCGGCGGCGGGTTGGGAATGCCGAAGCGGTACACGACACCGGTGGCCGCGCGGAAATTATTCTGGCGCGCATCGGGTCCGAGCGCGGGGCCGGAAAAATTGGTCATCAGGTAGTCGAATTGCGCGAAACGCCATGCCAGGTGTTTCCACAACACGATATCCACGCCACCGCCGGCAGCCAGGGCAAACGAATATTGCCGGCCGACGCCATTGGTTTCGATATCAGCCCGGCCGGCACCAACCAGGAATTCGGCGAAGGGCACGAAGCGATCAAACTTGCGCAGATTCAGGCGGGGGCCGGCGAGGAAAGTATTCTGCACGCCCTCTACTCTGGTACTGCTGCCGGTGAGCGGGAACAAGTCGCGCTTAAAGGTGGTGCCTCCAATTTCCACGGTGAGTCCCAACCAGCGGTTGGCGTTCACGGTGAATGATCCCAGGGCGCCGTGACTATTGAAATGTTCGAACGGATCGCCGGGCATAAAGTTCACGTATTCGTATACGGCGGCCAGTTCATAACGGGGAACGACACGTCCCGGTTCTTCCTCTATCGCGACCGCCGCTGGGCCTGGAAAAGGCGTCGCGCGCGGTGCGTTTGGCAACGCGTAGAAATTGTGCGCGGGAGCTACGTTGACGACGTTGCCAGATGGCGCTGGCGTCGTGGTGTCGGCCGTGGCGCTTGCCTCCGCGGCATTCGATTTCTGTTGAGCAAAACTCGGTAGCGCGAATAGCGCGCCCATAATCATCACTGCACACCACTTACCCATCACATTCCTCCCAAAATTTCCTTCGCTGGATGATGCTTTATGATGCCGGTATAAAACTGTGCTAAACAGCACGTTTGGTGTCAAATCCCCATGCGCGAAGCTCATGGTACAGAATACGGTTTTTTGCGGATACTTGACGATTTGTATATGTTTTCGTATGCATCCTTCGTCGAGCATCAAACCATTGGACTTAATCGTAGACTAGTACTCTCGGGTCCGCAAGAGTTTGCTGGCTTCAGTGCACCTGGAAAATCCCAGCGCGCCTGTAGGCGCCCCTGAATATTACTGTAGTAGCCCTCCTACGCGCGTGCTGCCGGGCATTTCAAGCTTGCGCGGCGTAGCCGAGCCACTCGGGATGACTCGCGGTGGAATCAAAAATCGGCGTGGTCTTGAAGGGCTCATACTTGCCGTCGGCGGCCACTGTCTCGGTTTTTTTCAAAATGGCGTCCATGTCCGACGTACTCAACGAAGCATACGTCTTCACCGCCTCAAACGCCTGCTCCAGAATCGCCATGCTGTCCACGCCGGTGATGACCACAGAGGTAGGGAGGCTCAACGCATATTGGAGACATTCGAGCGGCGTTACTACTTTGGCTTTCAAAATATTTCCGCTGCCCAGGGGCTTCATGCCCAGCACGCCGATCTGTTTTTTTACCAGCACCGGAAGCACTTCTTTGCCGAAGCTGCGAAAGTGCGCGTCCATCACGTTCAGCGGCATCTGCACGGTGTCAAAGGTGAAGCCGTGCTGGTCGGCCATCTGCAGCATGCGCAGGTGCACGCTGGGATCTTTGTGGCCGGTGAAACCCATGAAGCGAATCTTTCCCGCTTTTTTTGCTTCCAGCATGGCTTCCACGGCTCCGCCTTCGGCAAAAAATCTGTCGGGATCCTCCATACGAATATTTTCATGGAATTGCCAGAGATCCACATGCTGCACTTCCAGGCGCTCTAACGATTCATCTAACTGTTTCAGCGCCGAGCCTTTGGTGCGGCCGTCGAACTTGGTCATGACAAAAACTTTCTCGCGATAGCCGTTTTTCAAGGCCTTGCCGACGCGCTTCTCGCTGATGCCCTGGTTGTAGTCCCAGGAATTGTCGGAAAAATTAATGCCGCGGTCCACGGCGGAGTGAAAAATTTTGATGGCGTCGGGCTCTTCAAGATGTGACAGACCGAGGTGAAATCCGCCGAGGCCGATGGCGGAAACCTTCACTCCCGTTTTCCCCAGGGTACGATAGGGCATTTCCTCGCTGCCGCTTTCCCCGCGAACGCCCGGGACATTCGCTACATTCGCGGCCACGGACACCGCCGCCAGACCGCCGATAAATTCTCTGCGCTTGATATTTTCCGCCGTCATCTCTTATTCCTCTTTCGGATGCCTTGAAATGCTTTTGTGGGACTGGTTGACACACCGAGTAATGAAGTTAGAAGAGGACCTGCCTCCTGCCCATCAGGTATTCACTTCACCTGCGCTTAGTTTATTTTTTTTGAGCGATGCCTCAGCGATCCGTGCTGGAGTGTGGACGCAGGCGCAGAAATAACATAACCCCAAATGGATGAGCTCCGTAAATGGGTTGCAGGAGTTCCGGGACGCCATACGTCGTCGCCTGAATTCCCAGCGCGGATGCTACGCGAGGAAGTACATCGAAGTCGCGCGCATACCCAAAAGAGTAGGCCTGTACGCGGCCGATGGGCACTTCGTGGAAACCGGGCGGCAGTGGCTGGCGGCCTAGGAGGAGCTCGCTAGAGCGCTCGGCATTTTCAATTCTGGTCCAAATATAATTGCGCGCAATGAACCGCAAGTTGGACTCGAGGAGATAGCTGTTGAATATCGCGCCATCCGCGAGCGAGCGAGTGCGGCCCCACAACGCGGTATTGGCCCAGTTTCCGTTGCCGAAACGTCCGCTCGTCAAGGGGCGGTTGTACATGACCGATGCGGTCATGCGCTCCTGGTCCTCCGCGGGGAAAAGACCCTCCGGACTTGCGATGCGCGCATAAGAATATTGGCCGCTCCAGTTTTGTCCCGGCTGAATGGTGAGGCGCGTGGACCAGGAATCCAACT
>JBBRPU010000274.1:0-4972 GCA_038227545.1 Candidatus Acidiferrales bacterium | reverse complement strand
TTGAGTTGATGCAGTTTGTTCATCTGGTCGACTTCGTGATTGCTGCGCTCGTAGGAAACGACCTGGTGGCCGTGCTCTTCGAGCAGACGGCGTTCGGCGAAGAAGACCACGTCTTCACCGCCGGGCTGCTGGTAGCTGTTATGTACTACTAAAACTTTCATGTGGTTGTGTTGGAAATGCTGATGGCTTTTTTAGCTGGCGGCGGTGGCCGACTGGCTGAGAGCCATGAAGCCCGCAACGGCGAAATCGTCTTCGGACTTTTCGACCATGGAATTCATCAGCTGCGGGACGCCGACGGCCCGGCCGATGCTGTAGTAAACCAAGCCGGCGTTGGTCATCTGTTCGGGCTTATAGAGATTTCTGCCATCAATGACGATGGGATATTTCAAGAGCGAGCGAATGTTGGATAGTTCGAGATTCGCAAATTCTTTCCACTCGGTGAGGATCAACAGGGCATCGCATCCGGCGGCGGCATCATATGGGTCGCTGGCAAAAGTGACGTTTTTCTGCGGTAGAACTTCGGCGGCCTTAGAGGTCGCGGCGGGATCATAGACGCGCACCTGAGCGCCTTCGCGCAAAAGCTCTTCGATGATGGAAATCGCGGGAGACTCGCGAATGTCGTCGGTCTCGCCCTTGAATGCGAGTCCGAGGACCGCGAGCTGCTTGCCGCGGAGAGTCCACAGAGCGGTGCGAACTTTTTTGAGGAATTTACGGCGCTGGTCGGCGTTGATGCGCATTACTTCGGTCAACAATTCGAACTGGTAGCCGCACTGTTCGGCAACGGCGCGGAAGGCCTGCACGTCTTTGGGGAAGCAGGAGCCGCCGTAACCAATGCCGGCGTTCAGGAACTTTGGGCCAAGTCTCGAGTCGGAACCGATGCCTTCGCAGACTTGCTGGATATCCGCGCCCACGCTTTCAGAAATGTTGGCTACGGCATTGATGAAAGAAATTTTCAGCGCGAGGAAGGCGTTAGAGGCGTGCTTGATGAGCTCCGCGCTCTTGGCATTGGTGACGATGATTCTGGCTTCGGTCACTTCTTTTTCTGCGCAAGGGATAATGTCCTGCTGCAGGTAGTAGGCGCCGGAAGTGAGCGGGGCGTAGACTTCCTGCAACAATTTTTTGGCGTAGTCGTCGTCGGTGCCGATCACGATGCGATCGGGATAGAGAAAATCGGTGACGGCGGTGCCTTCGCGCAAGAATTCAGGATTGGAAGCGACGGAGAAAAGGCCGGCGCGAGCGCCGTTGAAGAGGAGGGTCTTGCGCAACGATTCGCAGGTGCGCACCGGGACGGTACTTTTCTCAACGATAACCTTGCGGTCCTGGATGGCTTTGGCGATTTCGTTGGCGACGGCTTCGACGAACGACAGATCCGCCTCGCCGGTTTCCGACTGGGGCGTGCCGACGGTGATAAAAATGGCGTCGCACACGGCGACCGCGTCGCGAACCGAGGTAGAAAAACTCAAACGCCCGCCGTGATGCCGACGCAACAATTCCGGGAGGTGACGTTCATGAATGGGAACTTCGCCGCGCATGAGCATGGCGATTTTGGCGGCGTCATTGTCCACCGAAATTACGGTGTGCCCAATTTCGGCGAAGCAAGCTGCCGACACCAACCCGACGTAACCTGAACCGATGACCGCTATGCGCATGAAACCCCCATTTGATATTTAGAAAATGACGCGAACGTTGCTGAAGACACGTTGCTGAACAAAATTGTTGGGACGCGTTCTAAGCGGCGCCGGAGCCCTTTAAGACCACCGGAATGGTGCGGGCCAGAATTTTTACATCGAGCCACAGCGACCACTCGTCCATGTACTGAAGATCGAGGCGCATCCAGTCTTCGAAGGCGATGGAACTGCGGCCGTTGACCTGCCAGAGGCACGTCAGGCCGGGCTGAATGCTGAAACGGCGGCGCTGCCAGTCTTCGCTGAAGCCTTCATAATCGCGGACGGGAAGCGGGCGGGGACCAACCAGACTCATATCGCCTTTCAAAATGTTGAAGAGTTGCGGCAGTTCGTCAATGCTGGTGCGGCGCAGAAACTTTCCGATGCCGGTCATGCGCGGATCGTTTTTCATTTTGAAGACGGGGCCGGAAACTTCGTTGTGGCTTTCGAGTGCGGCCATGCGGAGCTCGGCATCGGCAACCATGCTGCGGAATTTGTAGATGACGAACCTACGCTTGTTGACGCCCAGACGCTCCTGGCGAAAAACGATGGGGCCCGGGGAGGTCAACTTAATGAGCAGAGCGACGATGGCCAGCAGCGGTGACAAAATGCAGATCAGCGCGAAGGACAGGAGAACGTCCACCATGCGCTTGATCAACAGCGGCCAGCCCTCGAGGCCGCCGATGGTGGTGGCTATGAAATGATCGCCGTCCACTTCGACGGAACGCGAACGAGCGGTCTTGAGGGTGAAGATGTCGGAAGCGAAACGCATGATGATGCCGTGCTCTTCGCAGAGGGCGGCAACTTCCGCGCACTGCCCGTAGTAGGAACGGAGAGGAAGGTAGAAGGCGACTTCATCCACGACATTGCGGCGGAGGTATTCCGCTAGCCCGGCCTGATCGCAGGCGAGGGGATAGCCGGTTTTTCTGAATTCATCGAGGTTGGCCCAATCGTCGTCCACGAAACCGAGAATGCGATAGCCACGCTCGGGGGCGCATTCCAGCTTGCGCGCGAATTCGAGGGCGCGCGGATTGGTGCCGAGAATCAAAACGTTGCGAAGATTGCGGCCGTGGAGGCGAACTCTGGCCAGCAAATAGCGCAGGAAAACGCGCGAGCTCAACATTGCGAGAGAAATGATGGCCCAGAACAGGGTGAAGAATTTTGGCGTCACCATGCGCACGGAAAACAGGGTAGTGACCAGAATCAGGGCCAGCGTGGCCAGAGAAGTCGCTTTGAGAGCTTCAACAATTTCGGAAAGGCGGGTGGAAAGACGCTTCGAGCCGTACATGCCGCAGAGAGAAAAAATGACGTGCCAGGTGAGCAGCGCGCCGAGAAAAATGGCGGTATTGCCAAGCTTGACGCGCATGGCTAGAAAACGTTCGAGCGAGACGGTTTCGTCGGCGTAGACGACCAGTACGGTGGCCAACCCGAAGGAAGCCACGACCAGCCCGAGGTCAAAAAGTTTTAGGGCTCCGAGGAGAAAGCGGCGTTTAGTTTCGTGCATTTGTGTGGTATTCCCGAACTCTGCAGATCGGGCTGAGGTTGTCTACGAATTTAAAATTTTGTTGTGGCGGAAGACCGAGACTATCGCGCGATGGTTAGACGGCCTCGACGCGAAATCCCGTGACGCGCATGGCCAGAGAGCGCTGAATCAATTCGACGGAAATGATCAAACTGTTGTCGCCATTCACCGCGGTGAGAATGCCCTCGACACCTTGGAGGCTGCCATCCAGAATGCGCACGCGCTGGCCGATGTTGAGGAAGGCCGATACGTTGAAAGGAACGCCACGCGCAATAACGGCTTGCACGCTTTCGATTTCCGCGTCGGGAATGGGATCGCCGACGCCACGTGTGCCGACAAAGTTTCTGGCGCCGAGAGTGCGTAAAACACGAACGCGAGTGTTTTGGTCCTGCGGGATTTTCACGAACACGTAGCCGGGGAACAGCGGCATATCTACTACGGCCTGGCGGTCGCTCCACTTTCGCTCTGTAGAAAAAAGAGGGAGGTACGATTGAATTTGTTTCTGCTGCAATTCGGCGGCGACTTTTTTCTCGTGGCGCGGCATGGTCTGGATGGCGTACCAACGCAAGCCGCAATCGGAGCGGCCGGGCGCATTGTTTAGTTCTCCAGCTACATGTGAAAGACCAGGCAAGGCTCCGCCATTCTGAGTCCCAGGACTCGTTTTGATTTGGAAACTACGGTCGCCCCCAAGGCGCCCTGTGTGCCGGTAGCGTCAGGTGGGACGCACCGGCGAAATTGTGTAACTACAGTTTCTTGTAAAGCGAATCCGGAATCGGAAAAGTGCGCTTGTTGAGCACCGCGCCGAGAATCTGGATGTTTGCGGCGCGCAGATTGGCGGCGGCCAGTTGCGCGACTTCCTTGCGCGTGGCGTTGGCTTCCAGAACCATTACAAATCCATCGGTGACCTGGCCAAGAGTGATGGCGTCGGCGCAACGGGTCAGCGGCGGAGCGTCCACGATCACGTAATCAAATTCACGGCGCAGCTCGGCGAAGCGGGTCTTCAGGCCATCGGAATTAAGAACGTTGGCGGCGTCCGCATCCATCGAGCCGGAGGTGAGCAGCGAAAGATTGTGAACGGAGAGATTCTTGACGAAAGAGCGGATGGGCCCGGCCTGGCGAAGAGCGTCGGTGAGGCCAAAGTGATTGGTCACGCCGTAAATGGCGGGCAGCGACGGAGAGCGAAGATTGGCATCCACGAGACAGACGGAGCCGCCGGTGTTATTCGCGAGGGTGTCAGCGGTGCGCGCGCACAACCAGCTGCAGCCGTTGCCGTAGTCCATGCCTGCGAAGACGACGGTCTTGGGGGATTCGTTGGATTGCGCGAAAAATATTCGCTGCACAAGGCGCATGGATTCTTCGTGCGCGAACTTGGAGGGATCGAAGCGTTTTTTCTTCGAACTGCTGACTTCAAACGGGCGGCTGGGAGCGTGCGTGCCGATGCGGGGCTCGATGCGGGGTTCGAAACGAGGTTCCGCGCGCGGCTCAACGTGGGGTTCCGCCCAGGCGGCAAAATTATCGTTGAGCTTCGCGGAAGTTTTTTCCACGGGCTTTTCTTCCACGGGGGTGCCAGCGAAAGTCCATTTGCCGGCCTGTTGCATCAACTCGAAGTTTCGACTCACTGTTTTTCCGCCTGTACGTCGGGAGGCTGAACGCTGGCCTCGGTGGTGTGGTGTGGTTCTGTAGAAATCGTTTTTGATGTGGCGGTGTCACTCGATCGCGGAACTTCGACATGGACGTCAGCAGAATTCAGCGCCAGGTCTGGTGTCGGACTGGGAGCAGATTGCAG
>JBBRPU010000273.1:0-4996 GCA_038227545.1 Candidatus Acidiferrales bacterium | reverse complement strand
TGGGCGCGGTGTGGTACAGCTTGCTATTTCAGAAGGCCTGGATGGAACTGGAACATATCACGCCGGAGCAGGCCAGCGGGCAGGTCCCGATAGCGCCATTCGTGATCAGCTTTCTGCTGAACCTGGTGATCGCGTTTGTGCTGGCGCAAATCTGCGCGTGGCGAAACGCCAACACCGCGGCGCGTGGCGCGGCGCTTGGAATACTCATCTGGATCGGATTTCTTGGACCGGTGACGTATACCACGTACATGTACGAGATGCGGCCGAAGCAATTATTTGCTATCAACGAATTTTATGTATTGGTGGGAATGTGTCTGATGGGCGCCATTATTGGCGCGTGGCCAAAAAAGCGCGTGGCCTAGATTTTCGCAGGACGCCGGCGGCACGTATAATTCATTCTTGTTCTTCCACGTACTCCAGTCTGCAAAGCATTGCGCACATCAGGGGATTGAGGAAACGTGTATCTGGAACTGACAAAACGGTTCCGCGAGGCGCTGCACGCGCATATTCGCGAAACATATGGCGTGGAGATCTCCATCGTCACCGCGCGGCCGCCGAAAATCGAGATGGGCGAAGCGGCGTCGCCGGTTTCTTTTGAACTGGCCAGGCGGCTGAAGCGCGCGCCACGGCAGATCGCACAGGAAATAGCCGCGAGCCTTGCGCCGATTGCGGGGATTGCGCGCGTGGAGATTGCCGGCGGTGGATACCTTAACGCGTATTTTGATCGTGCGGAGTTCTGGAGAGGCGCGCAGAAGGAAGCGAGCGGAGCAGCCATCGGGCAGCGCGCCGGCAAGATTATTGTGGAACACACCAGCATCAACCCGAACAAAGCGGCGCACATCGGTCACGTGCGCAACGCGGTGCTGGGCGATACGATAGCCAGAATTCTACGCCATGCCGGTGGCGCGGTGCAGGTGCAGAACTACATTGATAACACCGGAGTGCAGGTTGCCGACGTGGTGATCGGTTTCGTGCACATGGAGAAAAAGAACCTGGCGCAGGTGCGCGTGCTGGCAGCACAGCCGAAGTTTGATTACTTGTGCTGGGATGTTTACGCGCGGGCCGCTCAGTTTTTGTCCGAAGACAAAACTCGGGCGGCCGGGCTTCGCGGTGAAACATTGAAAGCCATCGAAGAAGGACGCGACGAAACTGCGCAGATGGGCATGTTGATCGCGGACGCCATCGTGAGTCTCCATTTGCGGACCATGGCGCGATTGGGCATCTGGTACGAACTGCTGGCGCGCGAGAGCGAGATTTTGCATTTGCATTTCTGGAACGCGGCATTTGAAAAGTTGAAGGCGGCAAACGCCATCGTGTTGGCGACTACTGGAAAAATGGCGGGATGCTGGATCATGCCTGCCAAGGAAAAGGCCGGCGCTTCGGATGCTGGAACGAGAGGCACGGAAACTCCCGTCCTGGCGGATGCCGACGAGAACCCCAATAATCAGGACAAGATTATTGTGCGCTCGAATGGCACGGTTACCTATGTGGGGAAAGACATCGCGTACCAGTTGTGGAAATTCGGATTGCTGGGCAAGGATTTTTTCTATTCTAAGTGGCTCGACGCGCCGACTCCACCTGGCGGGTATGCTTTGTGGAGTACTGCCAGCAACGACGGCGATCCGAGTGCGCCGAATTTTGGCGCGCCGGCGAACACTGTTTACAACGTAATTGATTCGCGGCAGGCGTATTTGCAGGATGTGGTGTCGGAAGGGCTGCGGGCGCTTGGGCATGGCGACGCGGCCGATCACTCGATTCATTTTGCTTACGAAATCGTGGCGCTGACTCCCCGTTGCGCTGCGGAACTTGGCTACGAGCTGTCTCTGGAAGAAGCGAAAAAACCGTACGTGGAAGTGAGCGGGCGAAAAGGATTTGGCGTAAAGGCCGATGATTTGCTCGACAAGCTGGAGGCCGCGACGCTCGCGGAGGTGCAGCAGCGGCATCCGGAAATGGATGCGGCGACGCAGCTAGATACGGCGCATAAGATTGCGGTGGGAGCGTTGCGATTCTTCCTGTTGAAATTTACGCGCAATGCGACGATTGCGTTTGATTTTGCGGATGCGCTGAGCTTTGAGGGCGAGACGGGGCCGTATTGCCAGTACGCGGTGGTGCGCATTCGCGGGATTCGCCGCAAGGGGTTGGAGGCTGGCGCGACGCAGATTGCGGTGTCAGCGGAGAATGTGGCGGCACTCTTTTCCGCGCCGGAAGGAAATGGGTTGTGGGAGTTGGCGCTGCTGGCCGGAACTTTGGATGGCGCGGTGGAAGCGGCGATCAATGCGCAGGAGCCGGCGTTTGTGGCGAAGTTCGCGTTTCAGTTGGCGCAGGCGTTTAATTTGTTTTATCACCATTACCATATTCTTTCGGAGGCGGACGAGCAGAGGCGGGCGTTTCTGTTGAGATTGACGGAACTGGTGGAGACGCAATTGGTGCGGGCGTTGGATTTGTTGGGGACTGAGGCGCCGGAGAAGATGTGATTTGGGATTTCGGAGCGAATCGGGTTTCGCGAGAGATTGAGATTCCTCCACTACGCGGGCCGACATCCAGGCAAAAGCGAGAGGGAAAAGCGAGAGGCAAAAGAAAGACCCACCCTATAAATCTAGGGTGGGGCACCCGGCATTCGAAATGCTACTCGAGGCAATTCTCGGCTTCGCGATGATTCGAAGAGAGGTTCCTCCACTGCGCGGGCCGACTCGTTCGCTGCGCGAACGAGAGGAAAAGCGTCGGCCCGCTTCGGTCGGAATGACACGTCTGGGCGGGGTGGAGCGCTTGGCGCCCGCCGTGGCATGAGAATACGGTTCATGGAAATATCGTCTGACGGCGCGCCTGCCACGGCGGGTAAACTCCGAATGACATCCAGCAAAGGCGAAAGGCAAAGACAAGAGTCAAAAGAAAGACCCACCCTATAAATCTAGGTTGGGGCATCCGCCGCGTAACATGAAGGGTTGAAATGTTGAGGCGGTGAGGTTAGTAGGACATTAGCAGGTGGACCAGGGTGCGGACGGCGGTGCCGGTGGCGCCTTTGGCTGCCCAGGGTTTTTGGTCGTCGTTCCAGGCGGTGCCGGCGATGTCGAGGTGAATCCAGGGGGTGTCGCCCGTGAATTCCTTGATGAACATTGCGCCGGTAATGGCGCCGCCACCTTTTCCGCTGCCGATGTTCTGGATGTCGCCTACGCTGCCTTTGATGAATTCGCGATATTCGTCGTCAATGGGCATCTGCCACATTTTTTCGCCGGCGGCTTTGGCGCTGGCGAGCAGTTTGTCAGTGAAGGCCTGATCGGAGCCGAAGACTCCGGCGTTTACGTTGGACAAGGCGACGACGATAGCGCCGGTGAGTGTGGCGGCGTCAATCAAGTACGTGGCACCGAGTTGCTTCGCGAAGGTGATACCGTCGGCGAGAATCAAGCGGCCTTCCGCGTCGGTGTTCAAAACCTCGATGGTCTTGCCGGACATGGCGGTCTGCACGTCGCCGGGCTTCTGGGCTTTGCCTCCGACCATGTTTTCTGTAGAGGGCACCACGCAGATCACTTTTACGGCGGGCTTCAATGCGGCAATCGCGCGCATGACGCCCAGCATCGCCCCGCCGCCAGCCATGTCGTACTTCATTTTTTCCATGCCGTCGGCCGGCTTGATGGAAATTCCACCGGTATCGAAGGTGACCGCTTTACCAATCAAACCAATGACCGGCGCGCCGGGCTTGGCGATGGGCGGAACGTAGGTGAGGACCATTACTCGCGGGGGTTCCGGGCCGCCCTGCGAAACGCTGAGTAAAGCGCCCATTTTCAAATCTGAAATTTTCTGCTCGTCGAGGATTTCGACGGACAATCCTACCTCTCGGGCCATGGCTTCCGCGCGCTGCGCGAGGATTTGCGGAGTGAGCTTGTTGGCGGGTTCGTTCACCAGGTCGCGCGTGAAATTCTGCGCTTCGCCAATCACTGTGCCCTTGGTCAATCCCTTTTGCCCCGCAGCCTTATCGGCCTCGCGATAGCCGGCCAGCACCACCTCTTCGATGGACTTGTCGCCCTTTTTATCGGTTTTGTATTTGTCGGATTCAAAATTGGCGGTGACTACGGCTTCGGCGACGGCCTGTGCAAAATCTTCGGTGCGATCTTTCTCGCGCGCGAGGAGGGCGAACTTTCGGATGGAGCGGCTCTTCAGGTAGCGCAGGGCGGAGCCGACCACTTTGCGCGCGACGGTGCCATTGAAAGCCTCACGCTTCCCGGCACCTACCAGCAAAAATCTGGACGCGCCGAGCCCGATCGGGCCGTGGATCAGAGTGAATTCGAGCATCTTGCCGGACACTTCCCCATCGTTGATGAGCTTGCGCAGCAAACCGCCGGCGGCGCGATCGAGTTCATCCGACTGGCCCTGCAGGATGTCGGTGTCTTCAAATAAATATGAAACGAGAACGGGCATTTCGATTTCTGAGTACGGTCTGGTTTCCAGCGTGATTTGCACTGCGTTATCGCCTCCGATTTTGGTACATAGCTTCCTGCGTTTCCCTTTTCGCTTCTTTGGTGCGCTCATCCTGACGGCGGTCCCAGGATTTCTTCCCCTGCGCCAGAGCGATTTCCACCTTGGCGATGCCTTTGCGGAAGTAAATCTTGAGGGGTATTACTGTCAAACCTTTGGCTTCGGTACGTCCGGCGAGCTTGTTGATTTCGTTCTTGTGGAGCAGCAATTTACGAATACCCAGCGGTTCGTGATTCCAGGGCCCGCCGGGCAGATACTGGGCAATGTGTGCATTGGCCAGCCAAGCTCCGGACTTCTTAAATTCCACATAAGCATCGCGAATGTTGGCTTTGCCTTCCCGTAAGGCTTTCACTTCGGTGCCGTGTAACACCAGTCCGGCCTCGAACTTGTCCAGAATGTGGTAGTTGTAAGAGGCGGCGCGATTCTGCGCGACGATGGTCTCCTCAACTTTATCAGCCTTGGCTGATTTTTTTACGGGTTTAGGCACAACACGTCATGATAGCCGGACTGTGAAATTCGCGCTACC
>JBBRPU010000272.1:0-5026 GCA_038227545.1 Candidatus Acidiferrales bacterium | reverse complement strand
GAAGTCCAGTGAGCTCGGAAATTTTGCGCGCGGCACGTTCCGCGAATTCAGGATGGGCATTGAGGCCGGTACCTACGGCGGTTCCTCCGATGGCCAGATCATAGAGACCAGTCAGGGCGGCGGTGATGCGCTCTTCGTCGCGGTCGAGCAAACTGACCCAACCGGAAAACTCCTGGCCCACGGTTAGTGGCGTGGCGTCCTGCAAATGAGTGCGACCGATCTTTACGATGTCGGCAAAGTCTTTGGCTTTGGCGTCGAGGGCGTTGCGGAGATTTTTTACTGCGGGCAGTAAAGTGCGCGCGGTTTCCGTAGCCGCGGCGATGTGCATGGCAGTGGGAAAGGTGTCGTTGGAAGATTGCGACATGTTGACGTCATCGTTGGGGTGAATGGGCTTTTTGCTGCCCATAACGCCGCCGGAAATTTCTATGGCGCGATTGGAGATGACTTCGTTCACGTTCATATTGGTTTGCGTGCCGCTGCCGGTCTGCCAGATACGCAGCGGAAAATGCTCGCGCAGCTTTCCGGCTATCACTTCGTCGGCGGCCTGAACGATGAGCTTGGATTTTTCGGCGGAGAGTTTATTGAGATCCTGATTGACGAGCGCGGCGGCTTTCTTGAGAACGCCAAACGCGCTGATGAGCTCAGGCGGCATGGTGTCTTTGCCGATGGCGAAATGAATCAGCGATCGAGCGGTCTGGGCGCCGTAGTAGCGGTCGGCGGTAACTTCCATCCTGCCCATGCTGTCGGATTCGAGGCGAGTTTCGCCTGAGTGGACAGGTTTAACGGCGTCAGCCATGCAAAACTCCTGCGGTGAAATGCTTCGTCCAGTTTAGCAGAACGGGTGGAAGTTGAGATTTTGGGAATTACGAGAGCTGTACTGGGTTGGCGGAAGTATTTTCAGCGGCGTTACTTTGCGAGGGCGGCGGGAGGGGCAACGTGGCGGTGACTCTTGTTCCTGTGGTGGTCGACTGAATTTCAAGGGAGCCCCCCAAATGCCTTAGCCGCTCGCGCATGCCGCGTAGCCCGACGCCGACTGACTCGCCGGAATCAATTTTGGATTGAAGCTGGCCGTCAATCCCCTTACCCTCATCCAGCACTTCCAGTTTCACTTCTGTAGTGGAACGAGACAATTTCAGATTTGCGGTGGAACTACCGGAGTGACGGTGGATATTGGTGAGACATTCTTGCGCGATGCGAAACAGACAAAGCTCATAGTCGAGTGGCAGGCGATCCCATTGGGGAGGAAGCTCCAATTTAGCGTCAATTCTGCTGCGCTCTGCGAATCCTTCGAGGTACCACTTCAAGCCTGAATCCAGACCCATTTCATCCAGCAAGGGTGGGTGAAGCAAATAGGTCACGGTGCGGAGGTCGGCTAGAACCTGGTCAATCAGACTGGCATTGTCGTCGGCTGCACGCGCTGCGTCGGGGCTGAGTTTGGATTTTTCTTCGCGCAAACGGGAAGTATTCATGCTCATACCCGCGAGCAGTTGGCCCACTCCATCATGCAATTCCCGCGCTATACGTCTTCTTTCCATATCCTGAAGCTGCAGAAGCCGGGCAGAGATCTCACTTTCCCGGATGGCTTTTTCGGCCTGCTTACTTTGGGTGATGTCGCGGGCCACTTTGGAAGCGCCGATAACTTCGCCTCTGGAATTGCGAACGGGAGAGATTGACAATGACACGGGCACGCGGGAACCGTTTTTTTTGAGCCGAACGGTTTCGAAATGGTCTACTCGCTCACCGCGGCGCAGCCTGGCGATGATTTGCCTTTCCTCCTGCTGCAATTCGGGTGGAATGATTAAGGTGATCGGCTTTCCAACTGCCTCGTGGGAGGCGAAACCAAAAATCTGCTCGGCGCCGGCGTTCCAACTTGTGATGATTCCATCCAGACCTTTTGAAACGATGGCATCGCCGGAGGAGTCCACTATGGCGGCGAGCCTGGCTTGGGCAGCGGCACCGCGACGATTCGATTCGCCCAGCGCGATGATGGCGGCCGAGAAAGTCAGGAATCCGAGCATGCCAAAGGCTTCAGTGCGGTCAAGTCTCCCAGTGGATGCAAATCGCGGAAGGAACCAGTACCAGACCCCGCTGGAGACAGTTAGCGTGGTGACAATCGAAGGGCCAAGCCCGCAGAACCAAGCGGAAAAAACGACGGCGAGCCAGGCGGTATGGTAGGGATTCTCGTATCCGTAAAGCGGTATCAACAGATAGCGAAGAAAGACCGCTAAGACAGACACAAATATCGCCAGGGCATAGCGGGACGGGGACGCAAAGTTTCGCAAATGCATAGTATTTTGGGCGGGCGAGAACCTAAAAAATTATCATATATGGTAATTAAAGATTGGCTGAAAACTGATAGAGACCACCTATTTGACAATGTGCGGTCAGGCGGAAAGATGGGCCAGCACGTCCGCCAATTCGTGGAGACGTTTCGCGTCGGCGGGAGTTTTGGCGGTGGCGGCGCTTTTTTCAAAAGACGGCGCCATGCTTTTTAGTTTTGCGACCTTGCGGCGGTTCATGTGCGAAGACTCGGCGGCGCTGATGGCTTTCTGCAGCTCGGAAGTCTGATCCGCGGAGAGTGCTTGCGAGCGGGTCAACTGGTCCACGTAGGCCTTGGCGACAACTAATTTCGCAGGCCACTCGATTTTTTGCTGGTTCTGCACGTTGAGCTCGTTCACGTGAACTGATTTCGCGGCGTCAATTTCGTTCTGGGTGAGAAATTTCGTCGGCGTCAATTCAAAAACGTCGAGACCGCGGGCAATTTCCGAGCCGTAGATGCTGCCGTTATACCAGTAGGCCGACCACTCTCCGCCCAGCACGAGGATTTTCGGATCCACCGGACCGCGATCGAAGTAGGCAATTTCAAAAGGCTGCGCCGGGTCGGTGAAATCCATCACCGATACGCCACCCTGATACCAGGCTTGCACTTTGATGTCGCGGCCGGGGACGGGAATCAGCGAGCCATTGTGCGCCACGCAATTCTCACTGTCGCCCTGCGCCGCGGGCAGCTTGTAATAGTTAGCGAAGGTGAGCTTGTTGTCCTTGAGATTGAAGATGGCGTCCGCGCCCCATTTGTTGGGATCGTTGGCGCGGCAACGCGCGCCGAGGCCGCCGCCCCACTCATCCGTAAAAATAACTTTGCTGCCGTCGTTGGAGAAAGAAGCGGAGTGCCAGTAGGAATAGTTCTTGTCGTTCACGGCGTCTACACGCTTGGGATGCACGGGATCTTTGATGTCGAGCAAAATTCCGTTGCCAGAACACGCGCCCGCCGCCAAGCCGATGGCGGAGTACACGGTGATGTCATGGCATTGATTGGTGTCGGAGGGTTTGTCTTTCCCGTGGGTGCCGCCATTGTTGAGGCCATTCATCGCGCCGGTATGCGCATCAATGAAGATGCGAGGGTTGGCGACGACTTGGGCTTGCTGCGGCGCGGCCACCGGAACTTTGATTACGTCTATGCGAAAGAGCGCGGTGTTGGGATCTTTTTCCGGAGTTTCGCCGGAGCAGCCGGCAAGTTCTTCGGCCTGGCGGACGAAGGAGGTGCCGGACACGTAGATATAGACGTTGTCTTTATCGTTCGGATCCGTCACCAGCGTGTGGGTATGCGAACCGCGGCAGGTCTGCACCGCAGCGACCTGCTTAGGATTTTTGATGTCGGAAATATCGAAGATGCGCACGCCGCGGAAACGGTCTTTCTGTGCGGCGGGCAGGCGGCGTTTCTTGTCTTTATCTTTGGCTTTGTCTTTATCCTGCTCGGGTTCCGGGGGCTCCGCCGGAAATCCCTGAACTCCGCAATCCAGGCGCCCGTTGGGCATCTCTACGGACATGAACAGCAGATTTTTGTACACGGACAAATCGCCTTGCCCGCCGGGGCAGACTACGGAAGTGAGCAGCGCGGTATTGGCGGGCTTGGAGATGTCATAGATGTTGAAGCCGGAAAAATTTCCCAGGAAGAGGTGATGGCCCTGGAAAGCGAGGTCGGAGTTGGCGAAAGCCAACTGGGCGATTACTAAATGCATGGGCTTGGGCATCTTTTCGATGTGGGTTATGCCAAGTTGCGTGATGGTCTTTTGCACCTTCGGGTCATCGGGATCGGTGGTGCCAAGCTGGAAGGCGTCAGGTTTTTTCACGAGCATGAGGTGCTTGATACCCATCGCGGTTTCGCCAGCGTCGTACATTCCGGGCGTGAGCTTGGCGCGGGGATCGTTGGCGTCCGAGCCGGTCATACCCGCGGGTAGCGCCGGCGCGGGCTGCGGAGCGAAAGGGTTCTCGTCCTCGTCGTCATCATCCGCGTCTTTCGGGTGGTCCTTTGAGGCTTTGGCTTGGTCATTCGTTTGACCTTGCGCAGGGGGAGCGGTCGCGGTGACCGGGGCTTGGGCGTGGACGCGGCTGACACCAAAAAATAAAATAATCGCGGCTCCCAAAACACGAAAAGCGTAAGCGGGCGAGCTGATCATTGATTCTCCTCGGAAGTTTTTTTCTCTAACATGGCCTGCATAATTCGAATCTCGGCTGTTTGGGTATTGTCGGCATCGGTGGCGAAGTTGAATACGTCCGCATCCTGGCCCGCGCCGGCGGTGTCGAACAAATCTTTGACCATGGTTAATGCGCCCTGATGATGCTGAATCATGCCGGTCAAAAATAAATGGTCGAACTCGGAATCCTTGGCGTTGCGCAGCGCCGCCATTTGCTGCGGCGTAAGCATACCCGGCATCAGGGATTTTTGCTCGTGCGACATGTCCATACCAGGCATCTTTGATCCCGGCATGGAGATGGACTCCCCACGCGCAGCCAACCAGCGCTTCATAAACCTGATTTCGTCCGACTGCGAGCTGCTGATGCGCGCACCCAGCGAGTGCAGAGCACTATTTTTTGTGTGCGAGGCGATCAGTGCGGTCATGTCCACGGCTTGCGCATGATGCATGATCATGCCCTGCATGAACAAGAC
Organism: Candidatus Acidiferrales bacterium; assembly: GCA_038227545.1. Lineage (GTDB taxonomy): Bacteria > Acidobacteriota > Terriglobia > Acidiferrales > UBA7541 > Acidiferrum. The sequence continues at coordinate 78 of JBBRPU010000272.1, read as the reverse complement.
GTCCGCTGCCGATTGAGGCGGCAGGGTGCCCTTGGTGGAAGGCGGCAGAGTTTTGGTGGGCTGGCCAGGGGCGCCGGG
>JBBRPU010000271.1:0-5055 GCA_038227545.1 Candidatus Acidiferrales bacterium | reverse complement strand
GTTTTATGATTACAGTGATCCGCAGAAGCCTAAGGCGATGAAGTTTTAGTGGTGGTTTGGGGCTGGTGGGGCTGACGCGACAAATCGAAGAGAGGTTCCTCGACTGCGCAAGTCGAAAACAAACGGCGTCGGCCTGCTGCGCTCGGAATGACAGTTTAGGTACGTAATGGGTGTGGTTGCCAAGATCAGAAAGTGGAACGCACAAGGTTTTCGCGATCAAACGAGAGAATAGTTGAGGTGGAATGGCTTACGAAAATTTGTTGTATGAGAAAAAAGATGGCATCGCGTACATAACGTTTAACCGTCCTAAGGTGTTGAATGCTTTGAATCGGCGGACGGTGGAGGAACTGCAGCAGGCGCTGCTGGATGCGCGCGGCGATGATAGCGTGCGTGTAATTATTTTGACGGGGGCGGGCGAGAAATCGTTTGTGGCGGGCGCGGATATCGGTGAATTGGCGCAGCAGCATCCTGTTGGTGGTAGAGAGACGTCGCTATTTGGGCAGAGCGTGTTTCATTTGCTGGAGACGATGGGGAAACCTTCCATCTGCGCGATCAATGGATTCGCGCTCGGTGGGGGATGTGAGTTGGCGCTGGCGTGCACCATTCGTCTGGCCAGCAAGACTGCCAAACTTGGGCAACCGGAAGTGAAGCTGGGGATTATTCCGGGCTATGGCGGTTCGCAGCGGCTGGCGCGGCTTTGCGGCAAAGGCGTGGCGCAGGAATTGTGTCTGACCGGAGAAATGATCAGCGCGGAAGAAGCGCTGCGTATCGGGCTGGTGAATCATATTTACGAAGCGGCGGAATTGTTGCCCGCCGCGGAAGCGATGGCGACGAAAATTATTGCCAATGCACCGCTGGCGGTGAAGTTCACTATGGAAGCGATCGAGCGCGGACTGGAAATGGGACAGGAAGAAGGCATGTTCCTGGAAGCGACACTTTTTGGATTGGCGTGCGCCACAGAAGATATGCGTGAAGGCACGAAAGCGTTTCTGGAAAAGCGCGCGGGGCAGTTCAAGGGCAAGTAGCATTTTTCATTCATGGCCAAAAATTTTACTTCCGAAACAGAGCAGGTAGTGGTGGATGCCGCAGGGCTGCGTTTTGCGCTGGTGGTGAGCCGCTTCAATAGTGAGATTACCGAGCGGCTGCTGCACGGCGCTCAGAAGGCGTTGAAAAAATGGGGTGCGGCGTGTGAGGATGTGGAAGTCGTGCACGTTCCGGGAGCGTTCGAATTGCCGCTGGCCGCGAAGAAACTGGCGATGAAGGGCGATTACGACGCGCTGATTGCGATTGGCTGCGTGATTCGCGGAGAGACTTCGCATTACGATTATGTTTGTTCCGAAACGGCGCGGGGGATTCAACTGGCGCAGATGGATACGGGAGTGCCGATTATTTTTTGCGTGCTGACGTGCGAGACGCAGGAGCAGGCGCTGGCTCGCGCGGGCGGAGAGCACGGCAACAAGGGGTATGATTCTGGCGTGGCGGCGATTGAAATGGCGCGGCTTTCGCAAAAGATCAACGGAAAATTGTCGCAAGCGGCGCCGGCCGGAAAGCTGCGGCGCGCGTAGTGGCGCTGCGCACAAAATCGCGCGAGTTTGCGATGCAGATGCTTTTTCAGTGGGACATGAGCCGGCAGGATGCGGCGAAGCTGGAAGCGAAATTCTGGCGCGCGGCGAAAGCGGAAGACAGCACGCGAACGTTCGCGAATAAACTTTTCGAAGGCGCTTCGCGAGAGGCGGATGAACTGGATGCGTTGATCGTGCAGCACGCCAAAAATTGGCGGCTGGAACGCATGGCGATTATTGATCGCGCGGTGCTGCGGCTGGCGATTTATGAGCTGCGACTTGCGGAGACGCCGCACAAAGTGATCATCAATGAAGCGGTGGACCTGGCTAAAAAATTCTCATCGGAAAATGCCGGTTCGTTTGTGAACGGAATGCTCGATGCGGTCCACAAATCACTGATAAATAAGTAGTTAGCTGCAGTCTGTAGGCCTCCCTACCTTGGTGTTAAAAATGTTAAAACTTTTGGCGATGCGCCGGGTTCAATTTCGTACATCCGACAGGTCGCGGAAAACCAGCTGCAGGAGAGATGAAAATGAATGTTTATAAGTGGACTCGAATTGGTGTGCTCGGAGTGGCGTTTGCAGGGATTCTTGCGGGAGGCGCGTTCGCGCAAGACGTGCCAAGCGACAAGCAGGATATACGCAATGATAAGCAGGACTTGAAACAAGATCGCACGGACCGCAACGCGGATCAGCGCGATATAAATCATGATCGCCGGGACCTGAACAAAGATCGCGCGGATCGCAATCAGGATCAGCGTGATATCAATCACGACCGTCGCGATTTAAATAAAGATCGCGTGGATCGCAATGAGGATCAGCGCGACGTGAATCACGACCGAAACCAACTGGCACGCGATGACAAGAAATTTGGCGCCAGCAGCACGCAGGCGCAGGCGGACCGGCAGGAGCTGAAAGGCGACCGCAAGGATCGCAACGCGGATCAGCGTGACATCAACCACGATAAGCGGGATGTGAATCACGACCGCGTGGACCGCAACCACGACCAGCGTGATATTAACCACGATAAGCGCGACCTACATGCCGATCGGAAGGACCGCAATCATGATCAGAAAGATATCAACAAGGACAAGCGCGATCTGCGCAAGGATCACCGCGATGTGCGGCACGACCGGCACGGGCGATAAGCCGACGTTGTAATTGTTTTTGAACTAATAGAAGAGGCCGCGAGTGTCTAGCGCGGCCTTTTATTTTTTGAGTAGCAACTGAATGCGGATCAGATGCGGATGGTGCCTTCGAAAACTTTTACGGCCGCGCCGCCCACGCGGGGCACGAGTTTCTTTCCCGTTTGCGAGATTTCCACTTCGATGTGGCTAGGCCTGCCCATTTCTACCCCTTGCTGAATGTAAAACGTCTGGCCCGCGGACAACTTGCCGTGCTGCACGAGGTACGAGCCGAGCGAGCCGGCAGCGGAACCGGTGGCGGGATCTTCGTAAAGCTCCCACGGGAGCATGCCGCGGGTGAAGGCTTTGTTGGAGCCGTTCAACGCGAAGCAGTAAGCCATGGTGCCGTTCTTGCCCTGCAGGCGGCGGAGTTCGTTCATGTTCATCTCAATTTTTCCGAGGCCGGCGCGGTTGCGGAAGGGAACCATGAGATTGGAGACGCCGGTGGAAACATATTGCGGCTCGAGCTGGGGGTGAAAATCGGAAACGGAAACGCCGAGGGCGGAGGCCAACTGCTTTTTGTTTATTTTGGCGGGGCGAAAGGTCGCGGGCATCTGCGTCATGATGACGCGCTGCGGGCGGCCGCCCTTGAAGCGAATCTCCACCGGCAATACGCCGGCGCCGGTTTGTTGCATGATGTGCACGCCGCCTTCCTGCGCGGGAACGACGCCGAGCTCGGCGAGCAAGAACCAGGTGCCCACGACGGGGTGGCCGGCAAGTTTCAGCTCTTCCTGGGTGGTGAAAATACGCAAGCGGGCCAGCGCGCGATCGTCGGTGGGTTTCTGGACGAACACGGTTTCAGAAAGATTCATCTCCCGGGCGATGAGCTGCATGGTGTCGTTGGAAAGGCCGTCGCCGTCGGTGATGACCGCGAGCGGATTGCCTTCGAAGCGATTGCTGGTAAAAACGTCGAGGGTGTGAAAGCGATGTTCCATGGTTTTGTGTGGCGGCTCGCGACTAGCGGTTCAGATGCTCTTGAGCTGCGGGACGGTCCTTTCGTTAGTGACGTTTCCGGTGTTCAGCGTGGATTTTGGCTCGATCAGCACGATGTGGGTTTCTTCGTCAGCCACGGGCATGTGTTCCACCATGCGCGGTACGATGATGAATTCACCTTCGCGGACGATGGACTCGTGATCGCGAAATTTCATGCGCAGCGTGCCTTTGGTGACCAGGAAAAGCTCGTCTTCGTTTTCATGGTGATGCCAGAGGAATTCGCCCTTCAGTTTAACCGCTTTCACGTGGCAATCGTTGACTTCACCAATGACGTGCGGTTTGTAATACTCAGAGAAAAGCGAGAATTTACTTTCAAGATTCACTGTTTCCATGGGCGGCTCCTAGAGATTCTTGACGATCTCGGTAACGGCGGCGAGCACTTTGCTGGTGGAATCGCGGCGCGAAGTTTCGCAATACACGCGGAGTAAGTTTTCGGTGCCGGAGGCGCGCACCATGACCCAGCCGATGTCGCCCAAATAAACCTTTATGCCGTCCATGTTTTCGCGTCGCGTCACGGGCCATTCGAGAATGTGCGTCAATGCGGCGCCGGAAAAATGCGCGAGAGCTTTCTGCTGTTGCTCCGGTTGAACGTCCAGATCTACCCGCCCGTAGTGATATTCACCAAAGTCGGAATGCAGCGCGGCGAGCAGTTCGCCGAGCGTCTTGCTATGCCAGGCCATCAACTCGGCCAGGAACAAAGCAGAAACGGTGGCGTCGCGCTCGGGCAGATAGAGGCTGGTGCCGAAACCGCCGCTCTCTTCGCCGCCGGCGAGAATGTTTTGCTCCAGCATGAGCTCGCAGATGTATTTGAACCCGATGGGAACTTCATGTAGCGTGCGGCCGAATTTGGCGGCGATTTTGTCAATCAGCTTGGTGACGGAAAAAGTTTTGGCGATGTCGCCGGGCAAGTTGCGCGTGCCCGCGAGATGCCAGACCAGCAGCGCAAAAAGCTGGTGGGGATTGAGGAACGAGCCGTCGCGGTCAATCGCGCCAATGCGGTCGCCGTCACCGTCGGCGCAGAAACCGGCGTCATATTTTCCGGCGAGGACCGCTTCGCGCAGCGGCTGGATGTGCGGTTCGATGGGTTCGGGATGCGCGCCGCCGAAGCGCGGATCGCGCGTGGCGCGGATTTCATCGCAGACGATCCCGTTGCGCTGGAAGAGTTCGTGGAGCAGACCGGCCGCGGAGCCGTGCATGGGATCGGCGACGAAACGGAATTTCGCCTGGCGCAAACGATCCCAGTCCACCAGTTTTCCGAGGGCGTTCAGATACGGCGCGCGGGGATCTACGGAGTGGATTAAATCTTTGCGCGGAGGC
>JBBRPU010000270.1:0-5061 GCA_038227545.1 Candidatus Acidiferrales bacterium | reverse complement strand
TTTCCAGATCAGCTACGAAATTCCGCCCGCGCAATTGTCGCCGGGTCTGTACAGAAATCTCAGCGGGAATCAGGCGCTGGCCCTCGGCCTCGTCACCGCTGCGCAAAAATCCGGGCTCAGATTGTTTCAGGGCAGCTATCCCATCACTCCCGCCTCCGACATTCTCCACGAGCTTTCGCAATACAAAGATTTCGGTGTCATGACCTTTCAGGCGGAAGACGAAATCGCCGCCATCACCTCCGCCATCGGTGCCGCGTACGGCGGCGCGCTGGCCATCACCACCACTTCCGGCCCGGGTATGGCTTTAAAAACCGAAGCGCTGGGTCTGGCCGTCGCCATCGAATTGCCCTTGGTCATTTGCAACATTCAGCGAGGCGGACCCTCCACCGGCCTTCCCACCAAGACCGAGCAGGCCGATTTACTGCAGGCTCTTTATGGGCGAAATTCTGAAGCGCCTATTCCGGTTCTCGCGGCTGCCACTCCCGGTGATTGTTTCTGGGTTGCCGTGGAAGCTTGCCGCATCGCCGTGAAATATATGGTTCCCGTCATATTGCTTTCCGATGGCTACCTCGCGAACGGCGCCGAACCCTGGCTGGTTCCCGAGTTGAACGAAATTCCCGACTTCAAAGTGGAATTCGCAAAATCCATGGAAGGTTTTTTGCCCTACAAGCGCGATCCCCAAACTCTCGCGCGCCCGTGGGCCGTCCCCGGCACCCGCGGACTCGAGCACCGCATCGGCGGCCTCGAAAAACAGGACGTCACTGGCAACATCAACTACGAGCCGCTGAATCACGAAAACATGGTGCGCATACGTGCCGCAAAAGTTGCCGGCATCGCGCAGGATATTCCCGACGTTGTTCCCGCCGGCGATCCCGAAGGTGATCTCCTCATCGTTGCCTGGGGCTCCACTCACGGAGCCATAACGGCGGCGCTGCGTTCTCAGCGAGAAAAGGGCCGCAAGATCGGCCACGTTCATCTCCGACATCTCAATCCGCTCGCGTCCAACCTCGGTGAAGTCATCAAACGCTATAAACAAGTATTGGTTCCGGAATTGAACATGGGCCAGCTGCTCTGGGTGCTGCGCGCGAAATATCTCGTGGACGCCGTCGGCCTCAACAAAATCCAGGGCCGGCCTTTCAAAAAAGCTGAACTCGAACAAAAAATCGAAGAAATGCTGGGCAGCGGGGAAAATATTTCATGAGCACCACCACACTGCCACCCATCGTTCCGCTGACTAAAAAAGATTTTCAGACCGATCAGGAAGTCCGTTGGTGCCCGGGCTGCGGGGATTACGCGATTCTTTCCGCCGTTCAGGCGGTATTTCCAGACCTGGGCATTGCGCGCGAAAATTTCGTGGTGGTCAGCGGCATTGGCTGCTCCAGCCGCTTTCCCTACTACATGAACACCTTTGGCTTTCACACCATTCACGGACGCGCGCCCGCGGTGGCCACCGGCCTCAAAGCGACGCGTCCTGAACTGGAAGTCTGGCTCGCCACCGGCGATGGCGACGCTCTTTCCATCGGCGGCAACCATACCATCCACATGTTGCGGCGCAACGTCGGCATCAAAGTGCTGCTCTTCAACAACCGCATCTACGGTTTGACCAAGGGCCAGTATTCACCTACGTCCGAGCTCAACAAGAAAAGCAAGTCCACACCGTTCGGCTCCGTGGACCGTCCCTTCAATCCTCTTTCGCTGGCTATCGGCGCGGAAGCCACCTTCGTCGCCCGCTCCGTGGACGTTTTCCAAGGCCACCTCAAACAAACTCTCAAGCATGCCGCAGCTCACCGGGGCTCGGCGTTCGTCGAAATTTTACAGAACTGCAACATTTTTAACGATGGCGCCTGGTTTTCCCTGACCGATCGCGACGCCCGCAGCGAACACGTCATCCAACTCGAGCACGGCAAACCGCTGGTTTTCGGCAAGCAGCGCGACAAAGGCATTCGCATGAACGGCCTCGATATGGAAGTCGTCCAGCTCGGCAACGGCATCACCGAAAAAGATCTGCTCGTGCACGACGCTCATCATGTCGAGCCTGCCTACGCTTTCCAGCTTTCTCAGATGGAAAAGCGCCCGGGCTTTCCTACTCCTATCGGCGTGCTCCGCGCCTGGGACGACATTCCTCGCTTCGAAGACGTCATGAATCAGCAGATCAAAGATGTCATCACCAAGCGCGGCGCCGGCGACCTCAACAAGCTCCTGCGCGCCGGCGACACTTGGGCAGTAAAATAGTTTCTTCATCTCATATCAAAAACAATTCTTGAAACTCCTCCACTTGTGTAACATCTGACCTTGCGTCACATCTAACAATTTAGCTTCTGGCGTCAGGCCGCCAGCCCATGGACGATTCTTCCCAACTCGCTCCCTTCTTCCCTCTCGGTGATTTAGATCCGTTTGCCCCTGCTATGCTCGACTCCGAACCCGATCAGTCGGCAAGCCTCGATCTGCTGTACGAAGTCAGCCGCGAGTTGACATCCATCCTCGACCGCGAAGAACTCCTCCGCCGCATCGCGCAGCACGTCAAACGCATCGTGAATTATCACGTATTTACCGTGATGCTCTGGAACGAATCCAGCCAGTTTCTCGAAAGCGTTTTCGCCATGCATTACGAAGACGCCATCCCCGCGCGCCTGCGCATGCGCCTGTTTCAAGGCATCACCGGAACGGCTGCAGGAGATCGCCGCCCCGTCCGCATTGGGGATGTGCGCCTCGATCCGCGCTACATTCAATTCGATACCGACGTCGAAGTCCGCGCCGAGCTGGTCATTCCCCTGCTGCTGCAGGATCGCCTCATCGGTGTGCTCGATCTGGAAAGCACCGTTCCGCAGGCGTTCACGCTCGAACACGAACAGATGCTCGCGACTATGGGCTCCTACGTGGCCATCGCTCTCGAGAATGCTCGCCTGTATCAGGATGCGCGCGAAAATGAGGCGCGCCTTCTCAACGATTTAAATACCGCGCGCGAAATTCAGCGCCAGCTCCTTCCCAAGGGCGCCAGAGAAGTTCCTGGCCTTGACCTTGCCGCGGCCTACGCCCCTGCCCGCGAACTGGGCGGTGACTTCTACGATTTTCAACCCTATGGCGAGGGCCGCCTCGCTTTCGCCCTTGGCGATGTTTCCGGCAAAGGCACCGCCGCCGCTTTGTACGGCTCGCTCGCCATCGGCACGCTCCGCGAAGTCGTCACCGATCGCACCATCGGTGCGGCGCAAATGCTGGCTGCGCTCAACAAGCGCATGTTCGGCGCGCGTCTTGAATCCAAATTCATCGCTCTGCTTTTTGGAATTTACGACGCGCCGAATCGCCGCCTCACATTGGCCAACGGCGGAGAGCCGTACCCCTTACTGGTGCGCGCTGGAGTCACCACCGAGCTTCAGGTGTCGGGCATTCCACTGGGCTTGTTCGGCGATACCGATTACGAGGAAATTACCGTGGATTTGCAGCCCGGCGACGTGGTGGTTTGCGCCTCCGACGGCATCGTCGAATCCGAGGACGGCGACCGGCAGGAATTCGGCGCGGAACGGCTTCACGCCCTGCTCGCCGGAATCCTCCCCGGCGACGCCGCGCTAACTATCGCCGACAGAATCCTCAGCGCCACAGACGAATTCAGCGGCGTTGACTCCACCCCGCACGACGACCGCACCCTGATCGTGTTGCGCGTCACCGACGAGAACGCTTCCGACTTCACCAAGCTGCCAATTATTTACTAGCCGCCAATAACTCAGTTCTCGTCTCCCCCGCCATGAACCTGTCCGCATTTTTTGCACAACGTCATCGGCTTGCTGTTATCCACACGATGGCTCACCGCCGGCACCGTCTTCAGATACGCGTACATCGCTTTCAAGTCCTCGTCCGTCAGCCCACTATAAAATTGCCACGGCATCAGCGGATTGAGCTGTCGCGTACCCACGTATCCGGTCCTCAAAACTTTTATAAAAGTCTCTTCCGTGTAGTTTCCGATTCCCGTCACCGGGTCCGCAGTAATATTCGCGCTCGCAACCTTTCCGGTTGCCTCCTCAAATACCCGCCCTCCGGCAAACTCCAGCCCGCGCACGGGTTGGCCTCGCTTCATCGGCGTGTGGCAGTCCGAGCACGCCGCCATCATCACGAGATACTGTCCTCGGCTCACCGGCGTGGACATGTCCGGATGCACTTCGCCGGTGACGGGCTCGGGAGCGCTGCGCACCAGGTATTTCACTGGAAAATTAACTACCGTTGCCGGCAATGCATTTTTTATCGCCGGCAGCGAGCGAAGATAAACCACCACCGAGGCCACATCTTCGTCGGACATGCCTCGGTAGTGGGAATACGGCATCATCGGAAAAAGAGTATGTCCCTCACGATCCACTCCTTCGCGGATGGCGCGCGCCAATTCATCGTCCGTCCATTTGCCCACGCCCGTTTCACTATCAGGCGTGATATTCGGCGCCACCAGCGTCCCGGGAAAGCCTGGCAAAGGGAAAATCTGCCCGCTGCCCTTTTTATGAAGCATGTTTTCCGAGCTGCCCGGCGCGGTTTCAAACGGCGTGTGGCAATCCGTGCAGGCGGCCAGATGCTCCGCCACATAAGTCCCGCGCTTCAGTCGTTCAAGCGTCGCCTCAAATTTCCGGTCCGTCAATGCGCGAGTTTTCGGCCCCAGAAAAGGGCGCCACCCGATCGTTACGCTGACGCCTATCACCGCCACCGCAAGCAACACGAGCACAGCTATAGCCGCAGCTCTCAGGAATCCTCGCATTCAAGCGCTCCTCAAAATGTCCTAGGGATGGTACCCAACGAAATTTCACGTGGCAAATATTCAGTGCGCGCCGTCAGCCGCCGCCGTGGGCGTTAGCCTGCAGCAACTCTGGATTTTTTAATACCGGCAACCATTTCTCGCGAACCCCTTGAAATTCCGACCAGTACTTCTGCGCCACCGGCTCGGAAGGCGGCAATCCCAATTTTTCAAAATTCTTGTATTGCCCCTTCTGCAGAATTCGGAAATCCAGGTGTGGCCCGGTAGAAAGCCCGGTGCTCCCCACCACTCCAATAATCTTGCCGATGGCCACGTGCTCCCCGGCGCGCACG
>JBBRPU010000269.1:0-5073 GCA_038227545.1 Candidatus Acidiferrales bacterium | reverse complement strand
GCGCGATTCAGGGTCGCCGCTTCGGTAATGTCCTGAACGGAAATCTTGTCGAACTCCTTCTGTTCCAGCAGGTTGCGCAGCGCTTCCTGCAATAACTGGCGGGTCCGGCGTATCCGTGGATCGAGCCGGTCGCAGTCTTTGTGAAGCATGTCGTCGTGCTCCTGAGTTCATTATAGCCTAAAAATTCGCTTGTTGTTTAGGATACGTTCGTTGTATTAATGTATACAACAGTTGTTGAGTATGCTGCATCTGATGTATTGGAGGTTTGTCATGGCTAATCTATTGAGACTGGATTCGAGCCCGATGGGCGATCGCTCGATTTCGCGGAAGTTGACGGGAAAGTTTGCTGAGGCTTGGCTTGAGTCCCACCCCGACGGCAGCGTTACCGAACGCGACTTAGCTACATTGGGGCTCGGAGTGGTCAACGGTTTCTGGGTGGGGGCCGCGTACACCCCAGAAGCAGCACGCACCGCGGAACAGGCCAGCGCGCTAGAGGTTTCCGACGAATTGATTTCCGAGTTACAGCACGCCGACGAGTACGTGTTTGGCGTGGCGATGCACAACTTCAGCGTTCCCTCGACCCTGAAGCTGTGGATAGACCAGATCGTACGCGTAGGCAAGACTTTCGCTTATGGAGCCGAGAGTCCCAAAGGATTGCTGACCGGCAAAAAGGCTACGGTGTTGCTGGCTTCCGGGGGAGTGTACTCGCCGGGAACTTCCATGTCGGCGCTGGACTTTGTGACGCCGTATTTGCGGACGGTGCTCGGATTTATTGGAGTTACCGACGTAACGGTGATTGTGGCGGAAGGCACCGCCCAATTGAACTCCGGCAAGGTGGATGCCAAAACATTTCTCGCGCCGACTATGGAGAAGGTGCAGGCGCACGCCAATATCTAAGAATCACAAAATCTGAATTCGAGGGGAGCTGAAGATGAAAATTGCAGCGCTGGTTTCGCGTTTACTTATGGGATTAGTTTTTGTGGTATTTGGTCTGAATGGATTTTTGCATTTCATTCCCATGCCACCACCGGCAGGAGTAGCGGGACAGTTCTTCGGCGCGTTGTTCGCGTCCCACTACTACGTGGTGATTTTCGGGCTGCAAGTTATCGGCGGTTTGCTGCTGCTGATCAATCGTTACGTGCCCCTGGCGCTGGTATTGCTGGGGCCGATCATCGTGAATATATTTTTCTTCCACGCGTTGATGGCGCCGGCGGGACTCCCGTTAGCGATCGTGGTGGTGATTCTTTGGGCCATTGTGGCGATGCGGTACAAACAGAACTTTACGGGTATCTTTACTCAACAGGCAGCATAATACGCCCGCATGCGGCCACCCGGTTCGCACGCAGTGGGATTGACGGAGCGTACGGCAATGGAAATCGGTGTAGACAGTTTCGCGGCAGCTATTTCGGATCCAGTGACGGGGGCGACGGTCGCTCCGGTGGATCGCATGGCTCAACTCTTAGCCGAGATAGAGCTGGCCGATAAAGTAGGGCTGGAAGTTTTTGGCATCGGCGAACACCACCGCGCGGAGTTTCTGGATTCCGCACCGGCGATCATTCTTGCGGCGGCGGCTTCGCGCACCAGGAAAATTCGGCTGACCAGCGCGGTAACGGTGCTGAGCGCCGCGGACCCGGTGCGGGTATTCCAGGAATTCGCCACGCTGGATCTGATTTCGAATGGCCGCGCGGAGATTGTGGCGGGGCGCGGGTCGTTCATCGAGTCGTTTCCGCTTTTTGGGTTGCAGTTGGAAGATTACGATTCGCTGTTTGCGGAAAAGCTGCAACTACTGCTGAAGATTCGCGAGAACACGCATGTACATTGGTCGGGAAAGCATCGAGCGGCGTTGACCGGACAGGCCATTTTTCCCCGGCCGCTGCAGAATCCTCTGCCCATCTGGGTGGGCGTCGGCGGGACGCCGGAGTCTTTCGTGCGCGCGGGCATGCTGGGCTTGCCGCTGATGGTGGCGATTATTGGAGGCGAGCCGCATCGCTTTCGTCCGCTGATTGACCTGTATCGCGAGGCGGGCAAGCGTAGCGGCCACCAAGCGGAACAACTCAAGGTGGGATTGCACATGATCGGATTCGTCGGCGACACGACGAAGGAAGCTGCCGATGATTTTTTTCCAGGCTACGCCCATACCTTTACGGAAATTGGTAAGGAACGCGGGTGGCCGCCGACGACGAGGAAGCAATTCGACGCCTTGCGCGGGCCGAAGGGGGCGTTGCTGATCGGCGATGCGGAGACAGTGGTCAAGAAAATTATTTATGTAAATGAGGCTTTGGGTGGAATCGCGCGGCTTACTTTTCAGATGGGAGTGTCCACGCTACCGCATTCAAAAATGTTGAAGGCGATTGAGATTCTGGGAACGCGCGTGGCGCCTGCGGTGCGGAAGGAATTGCAGGGCGCGGGTTAGGATTGCAGAACGAAGTTTCCGCTTGCGACGCGGCTAGTTTTGGCGATCTTTGAATTCTTCGTGCCAGGCCATCTGGATGGCTTCCAGTTTGGCTTCGTTCGACGCGGCGTGGTCCCCGGTGAAGAGCGGAAGCTCGGTGATCCATTTGTGCATGTCGGTGAAGCGCACGGTTAGCGGATCGACATCGGGATATTTGTCGGTCAACGCGATGGCGATGTCTTCCAGGTCGTTCCAGTCAAAGCTTGGTGGCATGCTCGAGCTCCTCGATCTTCAACAAATTCGAAACAAATTCTGAAACTTAGTGATCGGCCTCTTTGGCGTAGTTTTTGTTCCACTCGGGAATTTCCACCACGATGTCGGTGGTGCCGTCGGGGATGGTCTGGCAACCGAGACGTGATTTTGGGGTGATGCCCGGGGCTTCATCGAGTTCGTCCAGTTCGGCGTCGGTGGCTTCGTTGCAGGATTCCAGGCCCTGTTTCACGAACACGTGGCAGGTGGAGCAGGCGCATACGCCGCCGCATGCGTGGTCCAGGCCCATTTTGAAGCCCTCGGAAATGTCCAGGATGCTCCCGGGAATTCCGTTGTGGCCGTAGGGTATTTTTTCGGGATCGACCTCTACGGTTTTGCCGCTGGGCAGAAATGTGACTTTATATTTCTGCGTGGCGGGCTTGTATTTGACTTCGTCAATGTACGGGTTGCTGCCGCCCATTTTTTCTTGCCTCCGTTGCGGTGATGCGATTCATTGCGCTGGTAAAAGCCCCATCCACCCGTGTTTCAAAATTTCTTCAGGGGCTAAAGCCCCTTTTTTAGCGTCTCGGTTGCGCGGGGGCTGAAGCACCCGCCTCCTAATCCCACCCTGGCAATACCAACGAATAGCATCAGAACTCTAGACCTCAGCCAGGTTGCGGCCTTCGAGCGCTGTGGAGACTGCGGAATTCATTAGCAATTCCGCCAGATGCTCCGTCGCGTGATTCAGCTCGTCAATGCGTTTACGAATCAGTTTGTAGTCGGTGCCGGCGGCGGATTCTTTCAGCGCGGCGACGGATGCGTCTATGTTCGAGCGCTCGCCTGGCGCAAGTTCCGCCGGCTGCGGGTTACTAAAAGCTTTTGCCGTCGCGGCTAAAATGGCTTCGGATTCGGTGCGCGCTTCGATCAGCTGGCGCTCGGCAAAATCCTGCTCGGCGTATTCGATGGATTCTTCGAGCATGCGCTCGATTTCGGTGTCGTTGATTCCGTAGCTCGGTTGGACTTCGATGGAATGCTTCTCACCGGTACGCATATCTGTTGCGGCGACTTGCAGGATGCCGTTGGCGTCTATGAGAAAAGCGACCTCAATGCGCGCCAGACCGGCCGGAGCGGGCGGCACTTTCAGGGTGAAGCGCGCGAGCGAGCGGCAATCTTTAGCGAGCTCGCGCTCGCCCTGCAGCACGTGAATATCTATGCCGGTCTGATTATCCACGCCGGTGGTGTATTGCTCCTGCGCGCTGGCCGGAATCGTCGAGTTGCGCGGAATAATTTTGGAGATCGCGCCGCCGTAGGTTTCGATGCCGAGGGAAAGCGGAGTGACGTCGAGCAGCAGCATGTTGCTGACGCCGCGCTCGAGAATGTTGGCCTGCACGGCGGCGCCGAGGGCCACGACTTCATCGGGGTTGAGTTCCGTGTGCGGCTTGCGGCCGAAAAAGTCCTGCACGGTGCGGCGGATCAGCGGAGTGCGAGTGGTGCCGCCGACGAGCACGATTTCTTCGATCGCTTGCGGCGCGAGGTGCGCGTCAGCCAGAGCTTGTTTCACTCGCGCCATGGTGCGATCCACGATGGGGCGGATGAGCGATTCGAACGCGGCGCGGGAAAATTCGTGGGTAAAGACTTCCCCGTTGGGAAGAGGGAAGTTCAAAATAGCGGAAGTTTTCTCGGACAGTTCGTGTTTCAAGGCGATGAGAGATTTCCTGAGTTCCTGCGTCGATTCTGCGCTGGCAGAAAAGTCGAAATTCCCATTCTGCGAAACGCGATGATGGACGAAGGCCTGCAGGAAATTATCAATGTCATCGCCGCCCAGATGCGTGTCGCCGTTGGTGGAGAGCACCTGGTAAATGTCGCCTTCGCCGGTGGAGATGAGCTTCAGGATCGAAATGTCGAAGGTGCCCCCGCCGAGATCGTAGACGGCGACGTGGCCGCGTTGTTTCTCGTGCAGCCCGTAAGCAAGTGCCGCAGCGGTGGGTTCATTGACGAGGCGCAGGACTTCGAGGCCGGCGATCCGGCCGGCGTCTTTGGTGGCCTGGCGCTGCGCGTCATTGAAATAAGCGGGGACGGTGACAACCGCGCGATCAACTGGCTCGCCCAGATGCGCTTCCGCCCAGTGGCGCAATTCGCGCAGGATGAAAGCTGAAATTTCCGGCGGCGTGAACATTTTGTCGCCGAGCATGACGCGAATGACGTTTTTGCTTTGCGTATCAATGCGAAACGGAAAAAGCGCCAATTCATTCTGCACATCGGCGGGCCCGCGGCCCATGAGGCGCTTCACGGAATAAATGGTGCGCTCCGGTTGAGTCAACAGTCGGCGGCGCGCGGCCTCACCAACAATGACACTGCCGTCGGGGTCGAGGCTGACTATCGAAGGACACAGCGTCGAGCCATACGGCCCGGGGATACATTTCGGCTGGCCG
>JBBRPU010000268.1:0-5083 GCA_038227545.1 Candidatus Acidiferrales bacterium | reverse complement strand
GGGGAACGCCCGCGGACTTTGCGAAGCAATTCATCGCTGAGGCGGTAATCCTGGGGGTGCTGGTGTTCGGCGTGGTGCGGGTGGTGCGATTTAACATGCTGGGATATTTTTTGATTGCGGCTTCGACGGCCTTGCTGGCGGGAGCGAGCAAGCTGGTGGCGCAGCCAGACGCGTTTTACAAAGCGAACGGATACGCGGTGTTTTTTCTGCTGATTGTGCTGCTGGCATGGCAACTGCTGGCCTGGCAGAAGGGTCCAGCCTCCGCGGCGAGCTAGTTCAGGGGCGGTAGCAGAGCGACCTGGCGTCATTTTCAGCCAAATTAAACGAAACAAAGGTGGTGAGCGGAGCGTTCTCTCTAAGGGAAGCGATGCTCACCCATAAGGCGGAAGCCCGTCCAACAGGGTGGTCGCGCGGGTGTTTACATGGTGTTCCGTGCTGGCCCGATGAGGATTAGTGGTTTACTGTGTGGTGGCGCGAGCCGCGGCACAGTTTGTAGCTCACCACGCAGCAGCGCACGCGAAGAGAAAGCGAAAAATGTCGCTTCCACGATGGGTTTTGGCTGTGGCCGGTGATGCCGGCAGGCCGGACAGCGGAGATGCCGCCTTGGCTGCGGTGATTTCTTTGCCGAACCTGGATGATCGCGCGCTGGTGGTGGAAGCCCAGGTCGGCAACCGAGCGGCGTTCGAAGAGCTGGTACACCGTTACGACCGCGATGTTTTGCGGCTGGCGATGAATTTGATGAAGCGTCCCGAGGACGCGCGCGACGTTTATCAGGAAGCGTTCCTCAAGGTGTACCGCAATCTGCATCGCTTCCGCTTCGAATGCAGCTTTTATACCTGGCTGTATCGCATCGTCACTAACGTGTGCCTGGATCACCTGCGGCGGCGGCAAGCGCGACCGGAGGATCAGTCTCCCGAGCCCAGTTACGGACGCGACGGCCAGCACGGGGAGGGCATCACCGATTTTTTTGAGCGCCAACGCGAACATCGTCCGACACTCGATCCGGAACGCACACTTTTTGGACTGGAAATAAAAGCCCGCATTGCGGTGGCGATGCAGCGCCTTTCTCCCCGCGAGCGCATCGTATTTGAGATGAAGCATTACCAGGGATTGAAGCTGCGGGCCATCGGGGACGCGCTGGGCACTACGGAAGAGACGGTGAAAAATTCCCTGTTTCGCGCGACGCGCAAATTGCGTCACGAATTAGGTGAACTGCGATGAACTTCGCGGGCAAAAAAACGCGCTGCGCGGAGATCGCGCCGATTCTGGTTTTCTACGCGTGCGACGAGGTCAACGAAAGCGAGCGGCAGCAAATCCAAGAGCACCTGGCGGGGTGTTCCGCGTGCGCCGGGCAGCTGATTAAAGAACGCGAACTGTGGGATGCCATTGGCCACGCGCATCCATCGGCCAGGGAAATGGATTCGTCGGACGTGCTGCTGGCCCATTGCCGCAGCGAGCTGGCGGAGAAGCTTGATGATATGGCGGCGGCTCCGGTGGAGGAAAGCTGGCGGCCGTTTGGCGGGGTACAACGATGGATGGCGCTGCGTCCGGCGTGGGCCGGCGCTATGCTGGTTTTCTTCGGCGTCCTGCTAGGCGCGGAAGTGATGCCGTGGCTGCAAAGCGGATTTCCCAGCGCGAATAACGGCCGCGCGGTGAATGTGCTGGCTTCACAAAAACTGAGCGACGAACAGCTTTCAAAAATGGCGGTGGCGGGCATTAATCTTTCGCCCTGGCCAAATGCCGCGCCGGGCACGGTGCAACTGCAATTGCGCGCCGAACAACCCATGGTGCTTTCGGGCAATGTGGACGACAGCAACATGCGGCGAGTGTTGACGTACGTAGTGGAGAACGGCGAGCGCTTCGATGCCGGGGTGCGGCTGGATTGTCTGGATGCGCTCAAAGCACAATCGCGGGATTTGCAGGTGCGTGGCGCGCTGCTGACAGCGGCGCGAAAAGATCGCAATCCCGCGGTGCGTATGAAGGCGCTGGAAGCGCTGCGCGATTCTTCTGGTGACGACCAGGTGCGCGAAGCTTTGCTGGATGCGCTGAACCATGACGCAAATCCGGGCGTGCGTGTAGAAGTGGTGAATATGCTGGTGCATTCGCTGGGGCGCGAGCCGCAATTTATGAATGACGCTGCTTTCCCAAGGGTGGCGGGCACGTCTGACAACCTGGAGGATATGCCGGAAACGCTGCAGTTGGAGCATGCGGGCCAAGCAGACGTCGCGAATTCCGACCCTTCGGTGCAAAAAGTGATTCGCACGCTGGAAGAATTGCAAAAGCGCGATCCCAGCCGTTACGTGCGGCTGCGCAGTGCGGCGGCGTTGCGCCAGATTGGACCGCGAGAACTTCAGTAGCCAGCTTGCGGGAAGAGTTTTTTTCTAAAATGAACAATCGCTCCACAGGAATATTTCGGAGTTTTTTGCGGCGGGCGTTTTCGCCCAGCGTAGTTATCTTATTAGCGCTGTCATTTTGCGGCCGGAGTTGGGGCGCACCGGGGCCGGAACTCCGAGCAACAATTGAGCCCACCGAACCGGGAAATGGGACAAACCAACACTTTTCCGCAGAACGTAACGGCGCGTTCGAAACCAAAAATGAATTGACGCTGCGTCTCAGCGCGGACCTGGGTTCGGTGCGTATCGTTCCGCTGGAAGCCGGGGCCGCGCCGGCCGTGCGCTACACGGTGCACATCGAAACGGATGCGCGAGCCGCGGTGGCGGAAAACCTGCTTGATAAATACGTGCTGCGAGCGAAGGCCACGAGCACGGGAGTGGAGATTGAGGGCGCGCTGCCGCCGCAGTCCGCGCGCGGCGCCGCAGCGGGAGCGCAATTCTGGGTGCAGTTCGAGGTTGCTGTTCCGGCTGGATACAACCTGGATATAAAAACTGATGCCGGTGACATTGAAACGCTGGACATTGGCGGAACCGCGTCGCTGACTACCCAGGGCGGGAATATTCGCACCGGGCGAATTGGATTGAGCAAAGCGCGAAACGCGGCTTACAAGGCGAGCGACAGCGGCTCGGGAAAAACACCGTCACGTTTGCGAACGGAAGGCGGGCACATCCAGGTGCTGGATGTAGCCGGGGACCTGAATGCGTTTACCGGCGGGGGCCACATCAACATCGGAAATGTTTCTGGGGACGCCACGCTGCGAAGCGGCGGCGGGCATATTCGCGCGGGACAAATCGGCGGACGGGCGGAGCTGGATACCGACGGCGGAAATATTACTGTGGGGCACGCCGGAAGCCTGGTGAATGTGCGCACGGGCGGGGGGCAAATTGATTTTGGTGAAGTGCGCGGATCGGTGCGCGCCCAAACGGCGGGCGGCGGCATTCGAATCATGTATGTGGCCGGGCCGATGGAAGTGGAATCGAGCGGCGGAAGTATTTGCCTGACGCGGGTTGCGGGAGCGGTGCAAGCGGCTACCGCGGACGGAACGATTACCGCGTGGATCAGCCCGGACCAGGGCGTTGGCGGCGGGGACGGGATGGTGGGCGCCCAACGGGCGATGGTGCAGCTTGCGGGCGCGTCACAACTGGCTTCCGGCAATGGCGACATCGTGGTGTTTTTGCCGCGTAACCTGGCGGCAAATATTGATGCGCTGATCAGCACGGGCGGCGAGCACCGCATTGAAGCGGATCCGGCGCTGCACTTGAATTTTCAAGACGATCACACGAATGGCAGCGGCTCGGTGCACGCAGTGGCAGTGCTGAATGGCGGCGGCCTTCCTTTGAAATTGAAAACGACCGCAGGAAAAATCAGGCTGCAATATCTGGACTCGGACCCTTCGCTGCGCGAATCGCGTATTCGTGAACAACAAGAGCGATTGCGGGTGGTGGACTTCAAGCAACCCGCCAGCGCCGCGGCAGTAGCACCACTGGATGGGCCAGCGACGGGTTCACAAAGCGATTGGCTGGAGAGCTGGGTGGGCAAACTGGAAGTGGCTTTTACCGGGGGCTTGCGCGAAGACGCGGATGATTTTCGCCAGCGGCTGACGTCGTCGCCGCATCCGCCATATCCGGAGCTTGCCCAGCGGGTCGGAATCCAGGGCATGGTGAAGCTGCAGGTGCGCGTGCTGCAGGACGGGCGGGTGGAAGTTCTGAAATTGCTGCAGGGCGAGCCGGTGCTGGCGGAAGCGGCGATCAGCACAGTGAAACAGTGGCGCGGCAAACCGGCGTGGGTGAATGGGAAACCGGTGGAAGTGATTTCCACGGTGACGTTTAACTTTCAACTCAAATAGTTGGCGCGGCATTATGCCGCGACTGGCGCAAGATTCGTTTCGCTTTCGGGCCCAGGCCATTCGCAAAACTCGAAGGGGGTAGAGATCAATGCTTCGACAGGCGCTTCGCGCAGTTTTAATTTTGTGTTTGGTGAGTGGGGCTTACGCCGCTTCCGGTTTGGCTATCAGCAAGGATTTCGATAAAAGCTATCCGCTGGAGCCGGGCGGCTCATTCGAATTGCAGAATGTGAATGGCACGGTGGAGGTGGAAGGCTGGGATCGCGACGCTGTCGAAGTGCACGCAGTGAAGACGGCGAAGGTGAAGGAATCCGACCTGGAGCGAGTCTCCATCGAAGTGGACGCCAAGTCGCGCGCTGTTTCGGTGGTGACGCGCTACCCGCAGAACGAGGGCGTGGAGGTGGCGGTGGAGTACGTCATTCATGTGCCGCACGGGGCTCGCGTGGAGCATGTGGGGACGGTGAACGGCACCCTGCGAATCGCGGGCGTTGACGTGATCGAAGATCTTCGTACGGTGAACGGAAATATTGAGGTTTATGAAGGGGGCGGCGCGGTGCACGCGCACACCACCAACGGTAATGTGCACCTGGAACTCGCGCACATGACTGGTGTCGCAGGCCAAAAAAGCGAAGCTACCGCGGAGACCACCAACGGATCGCTGCTGCTCGCGGTGCCCTCTGACACCCAGGCAGACGTGGAAGCGAAATGCCTAAACGGCAATTTTTCATCGGAGCTGCCGCTTTCGCTGGAGAGCAGCCTGCGGCCGCGAGAAATACACGGAAAGCTAGGCCGGGGCGGCGCGCCTATTCATTTGCATACCGTGAACGGCGCAATTCGCGTGGTGGT